>NZ_MJUY01000024.1:0-38614 GCF_002237635.1 Acetobacterium sp. MES1 | reverse complement strand
AGAGCCTGAACATCTCTATCTTACATGGAAAGGTGATTTTTGGGTATAACCCTTTTGCCCACCACCCGCATAGCAGGTGGTTTATTATTTCGCACGTTTTGCGTGCTCAACAGACTAAAGTCTAAAATAAAAAGCCGCCTCTCAAGAGAGGCGGCAAGATTGACCAAAAATATTCGTATTTACCTGACGCTATCGAACTGATCAAACAGCACCGCTAAAATATTTTTGGTATTATTATATGTTTAAGGTTTTTATTACAGCTTTTTCAAGAATCCTATCCATACAAGGACATTCGTCTCAAAATCTGCATTTGCTCTGTTTTAAGCTATTAGTCTTCCAACATTTTGGCAACAACACCAGAACCAACAGTACGGCCACCTTCACGAATCGCAAAACGTAAACCTTCTTCGATCGCAATTGGAGTGATCAGGGTGATTTCCATTTGAACGTTATCGCCAGGCATTACCATTTCAACGCCTTCTGGTAATTTGATGACACCCGTTACGTCAGTTGTTCTGAAGTAGAACTGTGGACGGTAGCCGTCGAAGAATGGCGTATGACGTCCACCTTCTTCTTTGGTTAAGACATAGACTTCTGACATGTAGTGGGTATGTGGTTTGATTGAACCTGGTTTAGCCAGTACCTGACCACGTTCGATCTGAGTACGGTCAACACCACGCAGTAACGCCCCTACGTTGTCGCCTGAACGACCTTCGTCCAGTAATTTACGGAACATTTCGATTCCGGTTACTACTGTTTTACGGCTGTCGTGAATACCGACGATTTCAACTTCTTCACCAACTTTAACAACCCCACGTTCGATACGTCCGGTTGCAACAGTTCCTCGACCAGTGATTGAGAAAACATCTTCTACTGGCATCAGGAATGGTTTGTCGGTATCACGTTCTGGATCGGGGATCCAGTTGTCAACAGCTGTCATCAGTTCAACAATTTTGTCGCCCCATTCTCCGTCTGGATCTTCTAACGCTTTTAAAGCAGATCCGGGAATGATTGGGGTATCATCGCCTGGGAATTCGTATTCGTCAAGCAGTTCACGAACTTCCATTTCAACTAATTCCAGTAATTCTTCGTCATCGACCATATCCACTTTGTTTAAGAAAACAACGATGTATGGTACACCTACCTGACGGCTTAACAGGATATGTTCACGCGTCTGTGGCATTGGACCATCGGCAGCACTAACAACCAGGATGGCACCATCCATTTGGGCAGCACCAGTGATCATGTTTTTAACATAATCGGCATGGCCCGGGCAGTCAACGTGTGCGTAATGACGGTTAGCTGTTTCATATTCAACGTGAGCTGTAGAAATGGTGATTCCACGCTCTCTTTCTTCTGGGGCTTTATCGATGTTTTCGAATGCTACGGCTTCACCGGTTCCAAATCGCTTGTTTAATACAGATGTGATGGCCGCTGTTAATGTGGTTTTACCGTGGTCAACGTGACCAATTGTTCCAACATTTACGTGGGGCTTATTTCTTTCAAATTTTGACTTTGCCATTTGTTCTTCTCCTTAAAATTTATTTTATTGATTTATTATTGTTTACGACCTTCTATGATCTGCTCAGAAATTGACTTCGGCACAGCTTCATAGTGTGAGAACTGCATGGTGTAAACGCCACGTCCCTGGGTCTTGCTTCGAAGGGTGGTTGCATAGCCGAACATTTCAGCCAATGGCACCATCCCCTTAATAATCTGGGCACCGCCACGCATTTCCATTCCTTCAACACGACCACGTCGGGAGTTAATATCCCCCATAACGTCACCCATGTATTCTTCCGGAATAACAACTTCCAGTTTGAAAACTGGTTCTAAGATAACCGGATCGGCTTTTCGCATCCCGTTTTTGAATGCCATCGATCCAGCCACTTTAAAGGCCATTTCGGATGAATCCACGTCATGGTAAGAACCATCATAAACGGTAACCTTAAGATCAAGTACCGGATATCCAGCTAACACACCATTACGCATGGCTTCTTCAATCCCCTGATTAATTGGGTTGATGAATTCTTTAGGAATTGATCCCCCAACGGTTTTGTTTTCGAAGATGTATCCAGTACCTGGTTCAACAGGCTCCATGCGGATGAGACAATGACCGTATTGACCACGTCCACCGGATTGACGCGCAAATTTACCTTCAGCGTCAACAGCTTTGGTAATGGATTCTTTGTAAGCAACCTGTGGTGCCCCAACATTAGCTTCAACTTTAAACTCTCGCAGCATTCGGTCAATGATGATGTCAAGGTGAAGCTCACCCATTCCAGAGATGATGGTTTGACCGGTTTCTTCGTCAGTATGAGTTCTGAAAGTTGGATCTTCTTCTGCCAATTTGGCTAAAGCGGTACTCATTTTTTCCTGGCCAGCTTTTGTTTTTGGTTCAATCGCAACATGGATTACCGGTTCCGGGAATTCCATGGACTCCAGAATAATGGGTGCTTTGTCAGAACACAGGGTATCCCCAGTTGAGGTGTCTTTCAAACCAACTGCCGCAGCGATATCCCCGGTATAAACCGTGGTAATCTCTTCACGATGATTGGCGTGCATTTGCAGAATTCGGCCCAGACGTTCTCTTTTTCGTTTTGACGAGTTGAAAACATAGGAACCGGAGTCAATCGTTCCGGAATAGACCCGGAAGAATGCCAGTTTTCCAACAAAGGGGTCAGTCATGATCTTAAATGCCAGTGCTGAGAATGGCTCGTCATCACTTGCTTTACGGCTGTCTTCTTCTTCAGTATCTGGATTGATCCCGGTAATCGCCGGTACATCCAATGGAGATGGCATATAATCCACAACTGCATCCAGTACCAGCTGAACACCTTTGTTTTTATAGGAAGAGCCACAAACAACCGGAATAATATCAACATTCAATGTTGCTTTTCGAATGGCTGTTTTTAACTCATCAATACCGATGTCTTCGCCTTCCAGGAATTTTTCCATGATAGCTTCATCGTGATCAGCGATAGATTCAATCAGTTTTTCACGATATTCTTCAGCCAGTTCTGTCATATCTTCAGGAATATCGACGATATCGATTTTTTCACCTAAGTCATCTTGATAAATCATCGCCTTCATATTCAGAAGGTCAATGATCCCTACAAAATCACTTTCTTTGCCAATAGGTAATTGAATTGGAACAGGATTTGCGTTTAAACGGTCTTCCATCATTTTCAGTACGTTATAAAAATCAGCTCCGGTAATGTCCATCTTGTTGATGTAAGCCATTCGGGGAACATGATATTTATCGGCTTGACGCCATACTGTCTCTGATTGCGGTTCAACGCCACCCTTTGCACAAAAAACAGCGACCGATCCGTCGAGAACGCGCAATGATCGTTCAACTTCTACGGTAAAATCAACGTGTCCTGGTGTATCAATGATATTGATCCGGTTGTCTTTCCAAAAACACGTGGTTGCTGCCGAGGTAATGGTAATACCTCTTTCTTGTTCCTGTTCCATCCAGTCCATTTGGGAAACCCCATCATGGGTTTCTCCAATTTTATGGATTTTTCCGGAATAGAACAGAATTCTTTCTGTGGTAGTGGTTTTTCCTGCATCAATATGTGCCATAATACCTATATTTCTTGTTTTTGCTAAACTATACTCTCTTGACACAGATGCTTTCCTCTCTTATTTCTAAATCTAAACAAATTACCAACGATAATGTGCAAAAGCTTTATTCGCTTCAGCCATAGCGTGGGTATCATCTTTTTTCTTAACAGCTGCACCACTATTATTGAGTGCATCCATAATTTCGCCAGCTAAACGATCCTTCATGGTTTTTTCAGATCTTTTTCTGGAGTAATTAACTAACCAACGAAGACCCAAAGCCTGCTTACGCTCAGCACGGATTTCCATTGGTACTTGATAGGTTGCACCACCAACACGGCGAGCTTTTACTTCTAAAACAGGTGTGATATTGGCAAGGGCTTCCTGGAATGCTTCCAGTGCATCTTTACCAGTTTTTTCAGTAACTTTTTCAAATGCATCGTAAACGATTTTCTGGGCAACACCTTTTTTCCCATCTAACATGATGTTGTTGATTAATTTGGTTACAACAATACTTCCATAGATTGGATCAGGTAAAACTTCTCTTTTTGGAACAGGTCCTTTTCTAGGCACTTTACTTCCCTCCTTAACATTTTATGTTCATCGGTACTCGACATCCAACGTTTCGTTGTTGTGCGTATAGCGTCTCTAACATATATTTGGTCTCGATCAATTTAAATAACGAGCGCTTGAATATGCAGCACTATGCACTACTACTTTTTAGGCTTCTTAGCCCCGTATTTGGATCGAGCTTGTCTACGAGCGTCAACACCAGCGGTATCAAGCGCACCACGGATAATTTTGTAACGAACCCCTGGTAAATCCTTAACACGTCCGCCTTTTACCAGAACAATACTATGTTCCTGCAGATTGTGTCCAATACCTGGGATATAAGCGGTTACTTCCATTCCGTTAACGAGACGAACTCTGGCGATTTTTCGAAGCGCCGAGTTTGGTTTCTTTGGTGTGGATGTTCTAACTGCTGTACATACGCCTCTTTTTTGAGGGTTTGCTTTCAAAGCTGGAGTTTTGGTTTTTTCATCCAGACTTTTTCTTCCTTTTTTTACAAGCTGATTAATGGTAGGCATTTAGTCCTGCACCTCCTTTTAATAATAATATATCAATAATCGAAACGATTATTAATGACTTGTTTTAAACCAGGGTTATCTTGACGACAACCCCGGTTAGTGTTATTTAATAATCGCAATGACAGCGGCAGCTCGATCAATTCCGCCAGCTTTTCCGAGTCCCACCTTGGTTTCAACTCGTTCCACTGTGATCTGATGGCTGTCACAACATTCAACGATGCTTTTTTTGATACTTTCATCAGTATCTTCTGCCAAAATGACTTTAAGTGCTTTTCCTTCTTTTACAGCTTTGAGAGTTTGTTTCATTCCAATCACTTTTGAAACATCAACAAATTGATTCATCGGTTCCTCCTTCTTGCTGTCTGCGTGTTTCGATAAACACACCTAATAACTATACCTGTTTGAGCCTTAAATGTCAAGAATTATTCTTTAGTTAAGAAATCCAGATCGAAGATATCAAGATCAGTAATAATGGCATCTTCGGTTTCTTCCTGTTCTTCCTCAACATAGGCATTTAAGATATCATCATCAAAAACAATATCCAGAGATTCAGCGCTGCTGTCTTCTTCAAGCATATCTTCGTACACGTCGTCTTCTTCCCGTTCATAAACCAGATCAACGTCACCATACATCTTAACTCCGGTACCAGCGGGTACCAATTGACCAATGATAACATTTTCTTTCAGACCGATCAGTGGGTCAACTTTGCCTTTAATGGCGGCATCGGTTAATACCCGAGTGGTTTCCTGGAAGGATGCGGCTGACAAGAATGAATCGGTTGCCAATGAGGCTTTAGTGATCCCCAACAGTTCCCGACTGGCTGTGGCTTCCTCGCCGCCTTCTTCCCGGGCGGCTTTGTTTTCTTCTTCAAAACTGAAAATATCCACTAAGCTGCCGGCCAGTAAATTGGTATCGCCAGGATTTTCAACCTTAACTTTTCTGAGCATCTGACGGATAATGACTTCCAGATGCTTGTCACCAATGTGTACACCCTGCATACGGTAAACTTTCTGAACTTCCTGAAGCAGGTATTGTTGTACATGGTCAATCCCCTGGATTCTTAAGATATCACTTGGATTAATTGAACCTTCGGTGATTTCATCCCCGGCAGCTAATTGATCGCCAGTGTGAACCCGCAGTCGCGAGCCGTACGGAATCAGGTAAACCTTCATTTCACCGTCTGCACCGGTAACAACCGCCTCAGTTTTTTTCTGGTTATCCTGAATTTCCACCCGTCCGTCGATTTCTGAAATGATCGCCTGGCCTTTTGGTTTTCGAGCTTCAAAAAGCTCTTCGATACGGGGGAGACCCTGGGTGATATCGTCGGCGGAAGCAACCCCACCAGTATGGAAGGTACGCATGGTCAGCTGGGTTCCCGGCTCCCCAATCGACTGAGCAGCAATAATCCCTACCGCTTCACCGATTTCTACTGGTCGCCAGGTGGTTAAATCAACCCCATAGCATTTTTTACAAACCCCATATTTGGACTGACAATTAAAGGCCGCCCGAATTAATACTTTTTCGATGCCGGCTTTTTCGATGTTCTGAGCCATTTCTGTCGAGATGATTTCACCAGCCGGAGCCAGTATTTCACCGGTTTCCGGATGCTTCACATCTTCAAAGGCATAGCGCCCGACCAGTCGTTCCTGGAGGGTTTCGATGATTTCACCGTGATCATTGATGGTTGATACTTCATAACCGCGGGTCGTCCCACAGTCATCTTCCCGGACAATGACATCCTGGCTGACATCAACCAGACGTCTTGTCAGATACCCGGAATCGGCGGTTCTAAGCGCAGTATCGGCCAGACCTTTTCGGGCTCCATGGGTGGAAGAGAAGAACTCGAGCACATTCAGCCCTTCACGGAAGTTAGAACGAATCGGCAATTCGATGATACGACCACTCGGGTTGGCCATCAGACCACGCATCCCGGCCAGCTGCCGAATCTGGTTCTTGCTACCTCGGGCCCCGGAGTCGGCCATCATATTGATCGGGTTCAGATCCTCGAGGTGATCAAGTAGTGCATCAGTAACCTCATCGGTGGCTCTGTTCCAGATTTCAACGACGTTGTTGTAACGTTCTTCATCACTGATAAACCCTTGACGGTAAAGCATCATATTTTCGGTGATCTTATCATCGGCCTTTGAAAGGATTTCCTCTTTATTTTTCGGAACTTCCATATCACTGACCCCAACGGTAATCGCACCACGAGTTGAGAATTTAAAACCTAAGCGCTTGATTTCATCCAGCACTTCCGATGTTTTGGTCGGTCCGAAGGTTTTGTAGCATCGCTCAACGATTTCTGAGAGAACTTTCTTATTCACTTGGCGGTCGATTTCCAGTTTAAACTGATCTTCGATGGTTTCCCGTTTTACAAAACCTAATTCCTGAGGAATAATGGTGTTAAAAATAAATCGTCCTACCGTCGCTTCAACCAGACGGGTCACCGTTTCGCCATCGATCTCTTTAGCAATCCGTACCTTAACCATGGCGTGCAGATCGACATCCTTGTTGAAGTAAGCCATTTCCATTTCGTCCAGATCTCTAAAGATACTACCAGTACCCTTGCCATCTTTTTTGTAGATGGTCATGTAGTAGGTTCCCAGAATCATATCCTGGGTTGGTGCCACAACCGGGGTTCCATCCTGGGGCTTAAGAATATTATTGGATGCCAGCATCAGGAAGCGGGCTTCGGCCTGGGCTTCAACCGATAAGGGCACATGAACCGCCATCTGATCGCCGTCAAAGTCGGCATTATAGGCAGTACAAACCAGGGGATGAAGCTTAATCGCTTTCCCTTCAACCAGAATCGGTTCAAAAGCCTGAATCCCCAGACGATGGAGGGTCGGGGCCCGATTAAGCAGTACTGGATGTTCCTGAATAACATCTTCCAGTACATCCCAAACAATCGGATCGAGTTTTTCAACCATTTTTTTTGCACTTTTAATATTTTGTGACAGGTTACGGCCCACCAGTTCCCGCATTACAAACGGTTTAAACAGTTCTATGGCCATTTCTTTAGGTAAACCGCATTGGAACATTTTCAGATCCGGTCCAACAACGATAACCGAACGGCCCGAGTAGTCAACCCGTTTTCCCAAAAGGTTCTGACGGAATCGACCCTGTTTCCCTTTAAGCATGTCACTGAGGGATTTAAACGGACGGTTACCCGGTCCGGTGACAGCCCGGCCACGACGCCCATTGTCAATCAGGGCATCGACTGCTTCCTGAAGCATCCGTTTTTCATTTTGAACAATGATATCCGGCGCATCCAGTTCCAGCAGTTTTAGCAGACGGTTGTTACGGTTAATGACCCGACGGTACAGATCGTTGAGATCGGAGGTCGCAAAACGGCCCCCATCGAGCTGTACCATTGGCCGCAATTCCGGTGGGATAACTGGAATGGTTTCAAGAATCATCCACTCCGGACGGTTATTGGAACTGCGAAACGCTTCAACAGCTTCCAGTCGTCGGGCAACCCGGATTTTTTTCTGACCGGAACTGCCTTTGAGTTCTTCTTTGAGTACTGCTGATTCCTGATCAAGGTCAACCAGTTTCAAAAGTTCCTGAATCGCTTCGGCACCAATGCTGGCGGTAAACTTATTGCCGAATTGACTTTTTGCTTCTTTATATTCCGCTTCGGTTAAAATTTGTTTGAAATCAAAATTACTTTCACCGGGATCAGTGACCACATATGCAGCAAAATAAATAATTTTTTCCAGATTTCGGGGCGACATTTCCAGGATCAATCCCATTCGACTGGGGATGCCTTTAAAATACCAGATATGTGATACTGGAGAAGCCAATTCAATATGACCCATCCGTTCACGTCTGACCTTTGCCTTAGTTACTTCAACCCCACAGTTTTCACAGACAATGCCCTTATGGCGAATACGCTTGTACTTGCCACAATTACACTCCCAGTCTTTCTGCGGTCCAAAAATTTTCTCACAAAACAACCCCTCTTTTTCCGGTTTCAGGGTTCTATAATTAATGGTTTCCGGTTTTTTTACTTCTCCACGTGACCACTCTCTGATTTTCTCAGGTGAGGCCAATCCGATCTGTAAGGATTTGAAGGTGAATTCCTCGTTTAACAAATGGCTTCGCTCCCTTCTGTTTTGAATTTATTAATATAAGTCATCTTCGAATTCGTCATCATCAATGCTCTTAATCTGGAAGCTATCTTCCAATTTCACGTCATCACCAATTTCGGAAAGTTCAGTACTGCCGATTTCGATGGCCAGTTCTTCGAGCGGATCCCGCTCATCCATTTCGTCATCCAGAATCTTGACAACTTCCTGGTCATTAAGGATGTTCACATCCAGACCCAAACTCTGGAATTCTTTCATCAGTACCTTAAATGACTCGGGAATACCTGGTTTTGGTATGTTTTCACCTTTGACAATGGCTTCATAGGCTTTAACCCGGCCAACGACGTCATCGGACTTAATCGTTAAAATTTCCTGCAGGGTATGGGCGGCGCCGTAGGCTTCGAGCGCCCATACTTCCATCTCTCCAAAACGCTGGCCTCCGAATTGAGCTTTACCGCCCAACGGCTGCTGGGTAACTAAAGAGTAGGGTCCGGTTGAACGGGCATGCATTTTATCATCAACCAAATGGTGAAGCTTAAGGATATACATGTATCCAACCGTTACCTTATTATCAAACGGTTCCCCGCTGCGGCCATCATAAAGCTGAATCTTACCATCTTCCGGTAAGCCCGCCTGATTGAGCAGATCCATAATGTCCTGTTCATTAGCCGGGTCAAAAACTGGGGTGGCAATATGCCAGCCGATGGATCGCATCGCCAGTCCCAGATGAACTTCCAGTACCTGACCGATGTTCATTCGCGAAGGTACCCCCAGCGGATTAAGAACAATTTCCAGGGCGGTACCATCCGGCATAAATGGCATATCTTCTTCCGGCAGGATACGGGAAATAACCCCTTTGTTTCCATGCCGTCCAGCCATTTTATCTCCAACCGAGATTTTACGTTTAACCGCAATCAGAACCCGCACCAGGGTATTAACCCCCGGTTTTAAATCTTCATCTTTATTTTCTCTTGAGAAGACCTTAACATCCAGAACAATCCCCGATTCGCCATGGGGAACTTTTAATGAGGTATCCCGGATTTCCCGGGCTTTTTCGCCAAAGATCGCGCGGAGCAATTTTTCTTCAGCAGACAGGTCCGTTTCACCCTTCGGTGTAACCTTCCCAACCAGAATATCGTCCGATTTAACCTCGGCACCGACAAAGATAATCCCCCGTTCATCGAGGTTCTTCAGCGCATCTTCGCTGACGTTGGGAATATCCCGGGTGATTTCTTCCGGTCCCAGTTTGGTTTCCCGGGCTTCGGCTTCAAATTCTTCAATATGAATCGAGGTAAAGACGTCTTCCTTTAACAACTTTTCGTTGATCAGAATGGCATCCTCGTAGTTGTAACCTTCCCAGGTCATAAAGCCCATCAGAATGTTGCGACCCAGAGCCAGTTCACCCATTTCGGTGGACGGACCATCGGCAATGATTTCGCCCGCCTGAACATATTGACCTCTATTGACCAACGGTTTATGGTTCATACAGGTACCCTGGTTTGAGCGTTTAAATTTAAGCAAGGTGTATTTATCGAGTTCGCCATTATCGGTGCGGATATGAATAGCAGCAGCTTCCACCCGTTCAATGGTACCGGCTCGTTTGGCAATAACACAAACACCGGAGTCTTTGGCGGCCTTATGCTCCATTCCCGTCCCGATAACCGGAGCTTTGGGAATCAGCAGCGGTACCGCCTGACGTTGCATGTTGGCCCCCATCAGGGCCCGGTTGGCATCATCATTTTCAAGGAAGGGAATCAGGGATGTCGCCACCGAAACAATCTGTTTCGGCGAAATATCCATATAATCGACCCGATCCGGAGGAATCAGTACGAAGTCCCGCTTGCTGCCGGCACGACCAGTAACCTGTTTGCGGATAAAACGGTTGTTTTCATCCAATGGTTCATTGGCCTGGGCAATGGTGTAACGGCCTTCTTCATCGGCTGCCAGATAATGAATTTCATCGGAAACCACGCCATCATAAACCTTCCGGTAGGGGGCTTCGATAAAACCGTACTCATTCACCCGGGCGTAGGTACTAAGGGAACCGATTAGTCCAATGTTGGGACCTTCAGGAGTTTCAATTGGACACATCCGACCGTAATGACTATGGTGGACGTCTCGAACCTCAAAACCGGCCCGCTCACGGCTTAACCCGCCAGGACCCAATGCTGATAAACGACGCTTATGGGTCAGTTCGGCCAATGGGTTGGTCTGATCCATAAACTGGGACAACTGGGAGCTACCGAAAAATTCTTTTAAGGCGGCATTAACCGGACGGGTGTTGATTAAACCCTGAGGGGTTAAAATCTCATCATCCTGAACTGACATTCTCTCCCGTACCACCCGTTCCATTCGGGACAAACCGATTCTAAACTGATTTTGCAGCAATTCGCCGACCGAACGCAAACGACGGTTGCCCAAATGGTCAATATCATCAATAGCGCCGATGTCATAATCCAAACCAATAATATAAGAGATCGAGGCATGGAGATCGGAGATCAGCACATGCTTGGGAACCAGCTCATCCATCCGCTTTTTAAGCGATTTTTTCTTTTCTTCATCAGTCATGTCTGATTCTAAAATTTCTTTTAGTACTTCATAGCAGACAAATTCTTTGATGTCCAGATCACTGATGTCAAAGGGTAGGTCCTGGGCATTGATGTCGACAAAACCGTTACCGATAACCCGAACTGCCTTATCATCCACCCGGACATCAACCACGTTGATCCCGGAATTTTGGATATCGGTGGCGATATCATTGGAAATAATTTCGCCTTCTTCCACATAAACTTCCCCGGTTTCCGGATTAACGACAGCCTGGGCGGCCCGCTGACCGGCAATTCGGGTAGCCAGGGCTAATTTCTTATTGTATTTATGACGGCCGACCTTGGCCAGGTCATAGCGGCGATCATCAAAAAACATCGAGTTAAGCAGGGATTGGGCACTTTCCACCGTTGGTGGCTCACCGGGTCGCAGTCTTTTGTAGATTTCAATCAGACCATCCCGGGTTGATTTCATATTGTTATTTTCATCTTTTTTGATCGTTTCAATCAGTCGGTAATCATCACCGTAAAAATCAAGAATTTCCTGATTGGTTCCCAAACCCAGGGCCCGAATCAGTGCTGTGATCGGTAATTTACGGGTTCGGTCAATTTTAACGTACATGATGTCATTAGAATCTGTTTCGTATTCCAACCAGGCCCCACGATTGGGAATAACCTGGGCTGAAAACAGTTTTTTCCCCAGTTTATCACGGCTCAAGGAAAAATAGGCGCCTGGTGATCGCACCAGCTGGCTGACAATAACCCGTTCCGCTCCATTGACAATGAAGGTTCCGGTTTCGGTCATTTTATGCAAATCGGCCATATAAACCTTTTGCTCTTTAACTTCGTTCTTTTCTTTATTAATTAAACGAACTGTTACTTTTAATGGTATAAAGTAGGTTTGATCCCTTTCTTTACACTCCTCCACTGAATACTTCGGTTTTCCCTCAATGGAATAATCCACGAATTCTAAAACCAGATTTCCCGTGTAGTCTTCGATTTTATCAATATCGTCAAAAACCTCTTTGAGTCCTTTTTCGATAAACCAGTTGTATGAATCTTTCTGAACCTCGATCAGGTTCGGCATTTCAATAACTTCTTTGATTTTAGAAAAGCTTTGGCGTGTTCTTAAACCATCTTTTTCAGGATGCAACATTACCATCCAATATCACCCCTCGCAAAAATACTCAGCAACGGATTACCCCAAAACGACTCGCGTCGAGCCTGTAGGTATCCCAAATTTGCCTGTTGTGTTTCATCTCGCCTTGTGTTATGATTAGACCGTAATCAATTTCATATCCGCTGACTCCGACATGTTTCCCCTTTGATCAGTTATTCATGACCGAGTCGCAAATGCTTCCGTTGATGCCGCTAAAATTGACGACAAGGATGCATTCTAACCTTATTTTTAAAGATACCAATGCAATTTTATATGCTATCACAAAATTTTATTTTTGTCAAATCTATTTTTGCATTCAAAAAGCCTTCCGGCTCACTGACGGAAGGCTTTTTTTCGGACTTTTTTACAATTGGCTCAACAATATTTTTTGAGCCGGTATTTTTTGGGGGCTTTCTTTTTCTGATCGCGCAGGATGCTGCTTAAAAATGCCTGGGTGCGTTTTTCTTTGGGATGGATAAAAATATCTTCCGGGGTCCCCTCTTCAAGGATGGTTCCCGAATCCATAAAGACCACCTTGTTGGCGACTTCCCGGGCAAAACCCATTTCGTGAGTCACCACCACCATCGTCATGTGCTCGTTGGCCAGGCTTTGCATAACGCTTAATACTTCGCCAGTCAGTTCCGGATCCAGAGCCGAGGTCGGTTCATCAAAAAGCAGAATATCGGGGTTCATCATCAACGCCCGGGCAATGGCCACCCGTTGTTTTTCTCCACCGGACAGGGTCGAGGGCATGGCATCAATCCGATCCAATAGGCCGACCTTATTAAGATAGGCTTCAGCACGGGTATTCATCGCAACCACTTCTTCTTTTTTGACGACCTTGGGCGCCAGTTCCAGATTCTGGCGAACGGTGAGGTGGGGAAACAGATTAAAGTGCTGAAAGACCATCCCCATTTTCATGATAATGGTGCGGATCTCCGGGGCACTGGGGTAGACGCCATCTTTTAACAAAGGCTTTCCTTCCATGATAATGTCACCGCTGTCAGCCTTCTCGAGATCGATGAGGCAGCGTAGCAATGTCGATTTACCCGATCCGGATGACCCGATGATGGCCATCACATCGCCCTTATTGACGGTAAACGAGATGTCTTTTAAGACGTGATTGTTCCCAAAACTTTTATTGAGTTGATTGACTTTTATAATTTCCATCGTTTTCCTCTAGAACTCGTATTTGTTTTCAAGCTTTTTAAACACCATCGTGATCACAAAATTGATCAGCAGATACAGGGCTCCCGCCACCAGAAAAGCAAAGGTATCGCCATCCCGGTTAACTGAGGTTTTGGCATAGTGAAGAATCTCCGCTACCCCAATAACCGTGACCAGGGCGGTGTCTTTGACCAGCGTGATGGTTTCATTACTGATCGCCGGCAAGCAGACCCGAATCATCTGGGGGATCACCACCCGGGTCATCGTTTCTATTTTGGTCAGCCCCAGCACTTTAGCCGCTTCGTACTGTCCCTTATCAATGGCCAGCAGACCGCCCCGGAAGATTTCTGCGAAATAAGCCGCATAGTTCATACAAAAGGCGATGCAGGCCGCAGTAAAGCGTTCAAATACAAGGTAGTCTCCCACCACCGGCAGCAGCGGCAGGCCAAAATAAACAAACATGATCTGGAGCAAGAGCGGTGTCCCCCGGACCACATAAATATAACCCTTGGCAAATGATTTAACCGGCGCTATCCGACTTCGGGCCATCAGGGTAAACATAAAACCCAGCGGTAGCGAACAGACAATGGTGACCGCAAAAACACTGAGCGTAATCACCATCCCCTGCAACATCGGCACGGTGATATTTGATAAATAAATATAAAAATCTGACATTTTTTTCTCCTGAGGAATGAATTAAAGTTATGGTATCACCAGTCATAAAAAAATCGGATCGAAACGATCCGATTTCTAAAAACTGATTGTTTTCTGTTAGTTTGCTTTGTAGATAATGTCTTCACCAAACCATTTGGTCGAAATGGTGGCGGCGGTGCCATCAGCAATCATCGCATCCAGAGCATCCTGAACCTGAGTCAGCAGCTGGGTGTTTCCTTTTTTAATTCCAACACCGTACAGTTCGGGTGATAAGCTTTCGCTTAAGATGACAAACTCGGCATTTTCAGAGGTAATGTAGTAGCGGGCGACAATGGAGTCTACCACAACAGCATCGATTCGGCCAATGCCCAGATCGCTCAGGGCCGATACATTTTCCGGGTATTCATTTAAGGCTGCTGCCTCTTTGCTGATCGGGTCAGCTGTAAAGGCATCATAAGCTGAAGAACCTTTTTGAACCCCAACATTTTTACCGGCTAAATCGGCTTTGGTTTTAATCGGAGAATCTTTTTTGACTACAATCACCTGATCATTTTCCAGGTAGGGTGCAGTGAAATCCATAGCTTGCTTACGTTCGTCGGTGATGGTTAAGCCATTCCAGATGACATCGATATTACCGGAATCCAGTTCCAGTTCCTTGGTGTCCCAGTTGATCGGTTGCAGAACCACTTCCATGCCCATTCGCTTACCAACTTCTTTGGCCAGATCGACATCGAAACCAACAATTTCGTTTTTGTCATCTCTAAAGCCCATTGGTGGGAAGGAGTCATCCAAGCCGACCACAAAGGTCTTGTCGTCATTGTTTGCATTGTCTTCAGTTTTTTTAGCAGTGCTGCTGCAACCGGCAAATAATCCGGCAACCAGAACGA
The DNA here is from genome assembly GCF_002237635.1 of Acetobacterium sp. MES1. NCBI lineage: Bacteria > Bacillati > Bacillota > Clostridia > Eubacteriales > Eubacteriaceae > Acetobacterium > Acetobacterium sp. MES1. Next base: position 23,458 of record NZ_MJUY01000024.1, on the reverse strand, counting down.
CTACCAGCATCAGGCCAAGTATACTTCTTTTTTTCATTCCTTTTAGTCCTCTTTTCCTAATATAATCTGAGGCTATTATACACTTTATCACTGTGCATTGCTAGTCCTTTACATCAAAATTTTTAGGATAATGCCAGAAATCATCCCTGGATTATTTTAGCCAACCGGCTGACCGGTTCACGGCTTTATCCCAGAATCCGCATAATTCCTGACGTTTGGAATCATTGATTTGCGGTTCAAAACGTTTTTCAATTTTCCAGAATTGGCCGATTTCTTCAAAGCTGTCCCAGTAGCCCACTGCCAATCCGGCGGCGTAGACGGCTCCCAGGGTGGTAGTTTCGGTGATTACCGGCCGCTCTACTGGAACCCCCAAAATATTTGCCTGAAACTGCAGCAAAAAATCACTTTTGGCACCACCGCCGTCAGCTCTTAGTCTGGTCAGTTTAAAGCCGGACTTCTTTTCCATCACATTAAAGGCATCCTTGACCTGGAAGGCCATCGACTCCAGAGCCGCCCGGGCAATGTGCTGTTTGGTGGTTCCCCGGGAGATCCCGATAATGGTGCCCCGGGCATAGGAATCATAATAGGGTGCCCCTAATCCGACAAAGGCCGGTACAAAATAAACTCCCATACTGTCCTCAACCTGCCGGGCTAATTCCTCAGCCTCTTTGGCATCATCAATAATACCCAGGCCATCCCGCAGCCATTGGAGCACCGCCCCAGAAACATCAGCCATTCCTTCCAGACCGTAATCGGTTCGGCCCTTGGCACTCCACAAAACCGGAGAGAAAACTCCGTCTGATGGGGGAACATATTTATCACCGGTATTCATCACCATGAAGGAACCGGTGCCGTAGGTGTTTTTGGCCATTGCCTTTTCCAGACAGCCCTGACCAAAGGCCGCCGCCTGCTGATCGCCCAGGATACCCGCCACCGGCACGGCAACACCAAAGAAAACCGCCGGATCAGTCAGGCCATAAACCTCACTGGATGTTCGCAGCTCCGGTAGAATTTCCCGGGGAATCGCCAGTTCATTTAAGATCCACTCATCATAGTCCAGGGTTCGGGCGTTTTGCAGCAGCGTCACGGAGGCATTGGAATAATCAGTGACATGGGCCTGGCCACCGGTCAGCTTCCATACCAGCCAGGTGTCAATGGTGCCATACAGCAGTTCCCCGTTTTCGACGCCGGTTCGGACTTTGGGGTCGTGATCCAGCAGCCAGCGGATTTTGGTGGCCGCATCATTGGGGACAATGATCATCCCGGTGCGATCGATAATCCCAGCCCCGTCTTTGGCTTCCAGGGCTTCGCAGATCTCCAGGGTGCGGCGATCCTGCCAGACAATCGCCCGACAAACCGGCTGACCGGTATTTTTATCCCAAAACACCGTGGTTTCCCGCTGATTGGTAATCCCAATCGCTTCAATTTGTTGAGGTTTGATGTTCCCCTTTTGCAGGGCTTCGTCCACCATTTTTAGGGTAACCGCCCAGATTTCATTGGCATCATGTTCAACCCAGCCAGACTGGGGAAAGTGTTGGGTGAATTCCGAGTAAGCTTGCGAAATGATATTGACCGCTTTGTCGAAAATCATGACCTTTACGCCAGTGGTGCCTTCATCAATTCCTAAAATATACTTCATTATCCTTCTCCATTCTTTATTTTTGATACACGATTTTACCCTTAAAAATCGTCATCGCCACTTCAATCTCTTTAATCGTTTCCGGTGCTACCGCAAGCGGATTCTGATTGAGCACCGTAATATCCCCAGCTTTGCCTGGACTAAGACTTCCCCGGATTTTTTCTTCTCTGGCCGTATAAGCGCCATCAATCGTAAAGAGTCGCAGGGCCTCGACGGGACTGATGGCGTTCCCGGAATAGGGCGGATTAACCGCCGCATGGATGCCCAACAGCGGATTGATGGGGGTGACATTGGAATCGGAGCCGCCATTGACGACCAAACCGGCATCCAGCAGTTCCCGCAGGGGATAAGCCCGGCGGTTGCGTTTTGGCCCCACCCGTTCTTCATAAACACTGTCGGGACCACCCCGTAAATAGGTAAAGACTGGCTGAGTAGAAATCACGGCGCCCAGGGCGGCCGCCCGTTTTATGTCGCAGCTATCGGGAAAGCCGAAGTGTTCAATCCGGAAACGGTGATCCGGCATCGGAACCTTAGCCAGGGCTTGTTCCAGACAATTCAACACCTGCGTGATGGCCCGCTGGCCGATGGCATGAAACCCGGTCTGCAACCCAGCTCGATGGGCATCTTCGATGTAGTTTATGATCCATTCATCGGAAAAATAAAGCTCGCCCACCGAGGTGGGATCATCGCTATAGGCTTCTTTAAAAGCTGCCGTCCGGGAACCAATTGAACCATCCAGAAGAATATCGGTGCCAATGATTTTAAGATTTTGGGCGACAACATCCGCCACTCGGGTGCTGCACCAGTGGAGCACCACATGAATGGGCAGTTCTTCGATGATCTTTAAAAACACCGGAATGTCGTGATCCGAAGACAGATCCCCACCTTCCATGGCATGAATGGTGGTGACCCCCATGGCCACAGCGATTTGGGCCGTATGGCGGATGGCCGTTTCCCGCTGGGCCCAGCTCATCTTGTCAAAAAAATACTTCCGGGCGTGGCTGTTGGCCTGACTGTGCAGCCGACCTGATAAATTCCCGGCGGCATCCCGACCGAGTCCGTCTTCGGCTTCGCCAATGGCCATCAATTCCATGGCGATGGTATTGACCTGGGTATAGTGCAGCCCCCGATCCACCAGATATACTGGTCGCTCTTTAAAACAGCTATCCAGCTCGGCAGCAGTGGGCGGTCTTTTTTCCACCAGCCGGGATTCATCCAGACCATAGCCAAAAATCCATTCGCTGGAATCACCTGTCTGTTCCTTTACCAATGTTTCCAGCACCTCTTTAACCGCCCGGCAATGATAAAGATTAATCCCAATGGCCGACAAGCCGGTGCTCATCATGTGCACGTGGCAATCGTGAAGCCCCGGGATAAACGTTTTGCCACCCAGATCGATAATCTGCGCCCCTTCGCCTGCTGCCAGATTTTTTATTGCCGGAGATGCTCCGATTTTCTCGATGACGCCATCCTTTATATAAATGCCCTGGCACGACGGTTGATTCGCATCCATGGTCACCCCAATACCGTTTATCAGGGCCAATTTGTTTTCCATAGCAGCCTCCTTTTTCCCTTTAACGCCATGGTTTAATTCAGAAAGGCGGCATCGCTGCCGCCATTTTTCTTTACCCCAGGATCTTTTTAACTTCGGCGGCAACTGCTTTGCCGAGGGCGGCATGACCATCGGCGCCGAGATGAAGACCGTCGATCGCACTGACCTTGGCCACCGTGGCGGCATCAAAGAAAGGTACGCCCCGGCTTTCCGCCACACCCTGATAGAATTTGGCCATCTCCATTGATTTTTCCCGATTACCAGCAAACATCACGCTAAAGATGCCCTCTTCAATGGGACCCAGCGGTGGTGGCGCAATAAAGAGAACCTTTGGACCATCGGGACCAAAAGCACCAACCTGGGCCAGAGTTTTATCGAGAATCAGACTGGCACCATTGGCAATATCCTGAGCCGTCACGGTATAACGGCATTTTAAATCATTGGTACCGATCATAATAATCACCAGATCCAGCGGTGCATGACTGTCCAGCAGGGGAATAATATGCTGCTTGCCACAGCGGTATTCTTCAATCGGATCATCCCAGACAGTGGTTCGGCCATTTAATCCTTCGGGAATCACTTTGTAATCACTGCCCAGTTCCTGCTGGAGGACACCAGCCCAGCGAACCTCATCCGGCCAGCGTTTAATCACGTCAACCAGATCATTGGATGGGTCCCATCCCCAGGTGTTTGAATCGCCAAAAATCATTACGTTCTTCATGAATTTTCCTCCATTTATATAAATTTTTGATACCAATAGAAAGCCTCAGGTTTCCAGATTCCATAAATCCAGATTGCTGGTAGCGACGGCTGCCACGCCAATGGCCATGGCTCCGGCGATTTGTTCGGCGGTTGTCATTAAACCGCCCAGGATGATGGGTGTTGTGGCTTCACTTTTTATCTCCCGGACAAGCTGCCGGGGGATGGTTCCCGGCATCAGAATAACCACATCCGGCTGTTGTTCTTTGATATTCGCTAAACCACTACGGCAGGCATCGGAATCAATGACAAAAAATCCGAAAGCGGCAAACATACCGGCCTCTTTGATATATTTCACACAGGGTGCCTTCATTGTAATGACGCAGTCAACGCCGCAGTTTGCCATATACTGAATACCCATTTTATCCCGGGCGATTCCTTTAATTGAGTCCTGGTGGACCATCACCTTTTTCCCAAAACGATGAATATGCCCCACCAGTTGTGGCAGGGTGTTGACATCGCCCAATTTAAGCATGATCCAATCCGCCCCGGTTTCTGCCATGGCATAAAGCAGTTCTTTGCGCTGATGAACCGAGGGGATCACCGGTTTGCTTTTAAATGGCTTGTTTGTATTTTTTGTTTCCACAGGCATTCCTTTCTCAGTACTCACTTCCCGATGTTCCACGCCCCGTTGCCTGATCGCTTTTTTGCTCCTTGGGCTTTTGCCGCCCTCCGGCGATTGTCCCGGTTTTTTCCGGTACTTATTTCAAACGTGAAAAAAGTCCGCATCATACTGGGGCACAGCCGGACATTCCGGCGTGACGCACCACAGTATCATACGGACATCTCTTAAACTCTTGCCCTGTTGGTATTCTTTTGTAATGGTTTACTATCTTTTATTTTATGCTTATTCCGCGATATTGTCAAGGTCGATTTGCTATATTTACACGAAGCAGCTGTAAGGATTATGGCATGTGTTTATAGAAAACTTCCAACATCGCCGCACTGGAGGCTGATCCCGGATCCCGATGACCGATGGCCCGTTCACCTAAACGCATGGCCCGACCTTTTTTGGCAACCAGTGGCACTGTTGAGTCGGATCCCTGAGCCCCAACTTCCATGGCTATTTTCATCGCTTCTTTGGGGGAGCACCCGTCATCGTGATAGGCTTTTTTCATGGCATCAACCGCCGGACGCAGGGTATCAACCATGGTTGCATCGCCAACCACTGCTTTGCCACGCTTTTCGATGATGGCCACACCAGACTCCATCATCTCAATGAATTCATCGAAGGTCACCTCATCTTTGCCCTTGACCGGTAGACCAAACTTCATAAAAAAGCCCCCATACAATGGACCAGCGGCTCCGCCAACCTTGTCCAGCAAGGCTGTCCCGGCATTTTTAAAGATAGTGTTAATATCTTCTGATTTCCATTCTTCCAGATTTTTACTGACTTCACGAAAACCAATGCTTAAATTCATGCCGTGATCGCCGTCGCCGATGGCGGAATCCAATTGAATGAAGTATTCCTTTTTTTCTTCTGCCATTTCAATAAGGTCTTCAATGACTGCAATAAAATAGTCTTTATTTAAGATATAATCGCTCATATTCTTTCTCCTGACAATGGATTAATGGGCAGTCTTCTGACCGCCCATTTGGTTTGTTATTAAGATTTAGGGTTATGTTATTAAGAAATTGTTATTTAAGAATAGATTTTGATCGTTTATTTTTCTGGGATTCGGGCTTAAAACTGTTTAAAATAAGGAGTATCGCAGGGATAATCCAATAATTCTTTGATCTCGTCGTCCAGCTTGACAAGGGTGACCGACATGCCAGCCATATCCATCGAGGAAGCATAGGAACCGATCAGGGATTTGTAGATGGTAATACCCTTTTCTGCCAGGATCTCGGCAACCCGACGGAAGCAGATATGAAGATCCATCAGCGGCGTGGCGCCGAGGCTATTGACCAGGACGTATACTTCATCGCCAGCTGTATAAGGGAGATCCGCCAGAATTGGTGCCATAATTTGGTCAATGACCTTGTCCGCTGGTTCAATTTTGCCCCGACGAACCCCAGGTTCACCATGGATACCCATGCCGATTTCCATGTCACCGTCTTCCATTTCAAAAATCGGGCCGCCTTTAGATGGCAGGGTGGCTGAGGACATCGCCACACCCATCGTGCGGGTAACATCGTTGCACTTTTTAGCAACAGCGACCACTTCATCTAAATCACCGCCCATTTCCGCCTTGGCTCCAGCTACTTTAAAGACAAAGAAATCTCCGGCAATCCCCCGACGATCTTCAATGTTCTCTGAAGAAATAACATCATCAGTAATCAATACGGTTTCGACTCGGATGCCGTCTTCTTCGTCGGCTTTTTCAGCACCCATATCAAAGTTCATGACATCACCGGCATAGTTCCCGTAAAGATAGATGCAACCCTTTCCGGTATCCACCGCTCTAACCGATGCATAGCAAGGATCAGGCGATGGAGAGGTATTAATGTTACCAATAACCGCCGCATCAGCAAAGCCTTTGCCCACATAACCTAAAAACAAGGGTTCATGTCCGGAGCCACCGCCGATAATCACGCCGACCTTGTCTTTTTGCTTGGCACTTTTGCTGACGACCACCCGCCCCTGGGCTTCTGATGCCTGATCCAAAACCACATGATCTTTGTGGGCCGTTACATAACCGGCCAGCATTTCTTCTACTACATCATAGGGATCATTGATTAATCGTTTCATTTCATCCTCCTGAAAAAATAATTTGTATACGTTTTCTTAAAAGCAAGAACCATGCCAAAATAAATACTCGTTACCTAGCCATTTGACACTATTTCATTGCCGGACTCCGGGGATTTTCTGCCCGCCCGGGTATTATTTACCCATTTTTTGTTTTTTTTAACACACTTTTCTGAGGGTCGCCCCTTCTTTCGCGGTTGCAATGATCTGTTCCAGATCATTGCAGATGGTTGCCTGAACCACACCACCAATAACCCCTTCAACCAACGGGGCATCAACAATATGAACCTTTTCCTGGATCGCATCATCCAGCATTTCGATGGCCGTTTCGCTACACAAAACGGCACTGCCCAAATCGACAAAAATAAGAATATGATCACATTTGGTAAGTGATTCAATCGCCGCTTTGATTTTTAATGTATTGGTGCCAATCCGACCACCGTCAGCGCCACCAGCTGCGATGACATCGACGCTGCCGTCATTCATTTCCATCACAATATCACGCAGCCCTTCGGCCAGCTTTTCGCTATGGGACACAATAATTACGCCTGTCATTTTTCTTCCTCCTTTCGCTTATTTACCCATTCCATTGTCACGTGGCAAATTTCTCTTTGTAACCAGAATTATCTATCAGCTCTCTGTTTTAATGCCACGGTGAATCGTGTTATCAGGTATTCTGAAAGCTAGTAATAGCAAATAACGTGCCAATTCTATTTGAGTTGATATTTATCCGCTTTTTTAGAAATTGTTTTATGATCCAAACCCAGTGCCTGACCGGCTTTGCGGAAACTGCCATGTTTTTTCAGGGCCTGTTCGATCAACCACCGTTCCATTTCCGCAAAGGTGGGGAGATCATCCCCATCCGATGAAAACGTCTTCTCCCGACAGTTTAGGTCACTTCCCTGATCACACAGATAGGCGGGCAAATCCGCAATGGTGATCCACTCGTTATTTGACAGGGTCATACCCCCTTCAATCAGATTTTCCAGTTCCCGGACATTTCCCGGGAAGTGATAGTTTTCCAGGGCGGTCAGGGCATCTTTTCTGATGGCGCATTTGGGCAGATCATATTTTTTGCTGATTTTCTCGGTAAAATATTCCACCAGCAGGGGAATGTCGCCCTTCCGTTGCCTTAGCGGCGGCAGCATTACGGTAATGACATTGAGGCGATAATAGAGATCCCGTCTGAAGCTGCCTTCCTGCATCATCGCTTCCAGGGGGCTGTTGGTGGCGGCAATCACCCGGACATCGATTCTGATCGGCTTAACCCCACCAATGCGTTCGATTTCCTGCTCCTGGAGCACCCGCAGCAGCTTGGCCTGCATGGCCTTGTCCATATCACCGATTTCATCAAGAAAGATCGTACCGCCGCTGGCAATTTCAAACTTGCCCCGTTTTTCTTTATAAGCGCCGGTAAAGGCCCCCTTTTCATAGCCGAACAATTCGCTTTCCAGTAAATTGGAGGGGATGGCGGCGCAATTCATCCCCACAAAGGGCTTGTCACTCCGGGCGCCAGCCCGGTGAATGGCCCGGGCCACCAGTTCTTTACCAGTGCCGCTTTCGCCCCGGATCAGCACCGCCGCATCGGTCCGGGCGGCCTTTGAGGCCACTGTCAGACTCTCAATCAGGGCGCCACTCTTGCCGATGATGTTATCAAAGGATTGATTGAGGCCCTCTTTTTTGGCCAGTTCTTCCTGAAGATACTGGGTTTTCTGAGACAGCAGTTCAATCCGGTCGGCCAGCTTGGCAATTTCGGTCAACTCCCGGGCGACCACCACATTGCCTCTGAATTTGGCATCAATCATAATCGGACGGGCATGCATGATAAACTCCCGGCCGTCGGTGGTGGAAAGAATGATCTCCTCTTTTCCGGCAAAAAACGGATCGCCGAATTTTTCTTTGGGAAAGAGTTCCTGAATCTTTCTGGTTAGAACCCGGGTCCCTTCCTTCTTGAACATTTTGACAAAGGGGTGGTTCACATAAGTAATTTCCCGACAGCGGTTAATCATGCAGATGCCATCGTCGACGGTTTCAAGAATGTTATTGAATTTTTCTTTTAATTCTTTGACACTGTGGAGTTCCCAGGACAGCTCCTCAAGCTGGGAAATATCCTGAAACACCACCACCCCGCCAACCACCTCTTCATCAACAATGATGGGACTCTTGTTGGTAATGACCCACTTGTTGCCGATCTTGTGTTTCAAGCCGAGATTTTCACACTTGGAATGGAGCAGGTCGTTGAGATTAAAGTTGGGCACCCATTCATCACCCTTTTTTCCGATAATATCCTTGGCCTTGATGCCGGTGATTTCCTCGGCTGCCCGGTTGAAAATATTGATGATGCCATTGCTGTCCATGGCGATCAGACCGTTATTGATGCTTTCAAAAATCTTTTCACTGGCCAGGGTATTTTCCTGGAGGATGCTGTCAATGGCTTCGGTTTCCGGTATTTCCAGCTCGGGCGTCTGGCCCAGAAACGACGCCAGCCGGAACACCGCCTCCTCACTGCCACTGTCACTGCTATACACTTCCACCATCTCGCCATTTTTAACTTTCAGGGAAACCAGTGGCAACACACTGTTGCAGGGCACCCCCTCCTGAGAATTAATCCGCCGCAAATAGAGCTGGCAGTCCCAGATCTTTTCAAACTTCTGGGACTGCCGGGCAACCATCGCCGCCACCCGGGTATGCAAGCCATTTTTATTTTTTATGATAATCCGCTGGGTCTTTTCCATCAAAACCTCCCTGTCTTTTCATGGGCCGACATTCTGTCATATTTTCCATTCACTTTTACTTAATTTCTATTTCGCGCAAATGATTCTATACTTTACAAACCCAAAACTCTGTGCAATAATGATAACGTATCCAAAAACGAATTACCTTAAGGGAAAGACATTTTTACATAATGTAAAATATCTTTTCCAAAAAACAAAACCGAGGAGGTTCATCATGAAAATTGCTGTTGATTGTGACGACGCTGCCATTGATTTTAAAAATGAGATTTTTAACTACCTGAAAAAGGCTGGTTACGATGTCACCGATTTAGCCTATTCTGCAACTCACGATTGTGATTATCCGGAAATTGCCTTTAACCTGGCCGAAACCATCAAAAACAAAGAATATGACCGGGGCTTTATTTTCTGTGGCACCGGTTTGGGGGTAGCCATGATGGCCAACAAGGTTCCCGGGGTTTTTGCCGGCACCTGTCATGATGTCTTTTCAGCCGAGCGGCTGGCTAAAAGCAACGATGCCAATGTATTAACCATGGGTGCCCGGGTAATCGGCGTGGAACTGGCCAAAATGATCGCCGAAGCCTGGTTAAAAAGCGAATTCCAGGGCGGCGGTTCAACCAAAAAAGTTGAAAAAATGCGGGCTCTGGAAAAAACCTATCTGAAGTAGGCCGACCATGAAAAAGTTTTTACTGGGAACCAACTGGAAAATGAATAAAACTCTGGCTGAGGCCACCGACTATACCCTAGCCGTTTCCGAAATTATTACCAAATACCCGCAGTTTGAGTTTTTTATCATTCCCCCACACACCCACCTGTGGAAGTTAAAAGAACTGCTTGATTTAAACCAAAGCACCCTCAAACTGGGGGCTCAAAATATGCATTATGAGGATGCCGGTCAGTTCACCGGTGAAATTTCGCCGGTGATGCTGGCCGAAATCGGCCTGGATCTTGTCGAGCTGGGCCACTGCGAGCGGCGCCAGTATTTTAATGAAACCGACGAAACCGTCAACCTGAAAGCCCTGGCCGCCCTCAAACACCAGCTGCTGCCACTGATCTGCATTGGCGAAAAAATGAGTGACCGCAACTATGGCATTTCCCGGGAAATGCTGGCCAAACAGCTGAAAGTGGCCCTGAAGGACATCTCTGCTGATCAGATCGGCAAGTTCTGGATTGCCTACGAGCCGATCTGGGCCATTGGCGTCAACGGGATTCCCGCCGAAACGCCCTATGTCAACGAGATCCACGACTTTTTGCGCTCCGTGCTGCTTTCCTTGTATGGCCCCGCCGGAAACGATGTGCCGCTTTTATACGGTGGCAGCGTTAATATTAACAACGCCAGTGAATACGCCCAGCTTGACAATGTCGATGGCCTCTTCATCGGCCGCAGCGCCTGGGAACCGGATCTTTTTGAAGCACTGATGGCATCGGTAAGCGATGTGCTGCGCTAAGCCTTTTTACAAACGAATCCTGATTTTTAAGATACCCGAAGGGGTATCTTTTATTTTTTCAGAAAATGCTGGATTTTACAAATCATCCGTGGTATATTTTAAACATGTTTAATGTTTGTGCAAACGCCAGTGACGTTTGCACCGGAGCAAAACATAACCACAGTAGCGCTGCAATCGTTTACTGATTACTAATGATGCGAGGAGAATTTTTTGATGAATCCAAGAGAAAACGTGATGGCCGTGTATCGTGGCCAACAACCCGATTACTACGGCGATTTGATGGCTGCGGTCGAGTTTATTCCTGATCCTTTCTTTGTTCGGGATGCCCTGCTCCCTCAGGATGGTCAGGAATATCAGGATTCCTGGGGAACCGTACGGGTTTTCCTGCCGGGTGCACCGGGGCCCCATCCCCATATCACCCGGGATAATGTGGTCATTACGGATATTGAAAAATGGGAAGAACAGCTGACTGTCCCCTCCCTTGACAATCTGGACTGGAGCACGGCCCGGGCAGCGGCCGCCCAAATCGACCGAAACGAAAAACTGGCCTGCTTCTTCTACCCGGGGGGACTTTTTGAACGCAGTCATTTTCTGCTGGGGATGGAAGATGCCTTGATGGCTTATCTGGAGTATCCCGACGAAATGAAAGCCCTACTACGGGTGATTGCCGATCATAAGATGGCCTATATCCGCAAAGTGGCCGAAGAAACCCAGCCGGATATCATTTTTTATCATGATGATTGGGGTACCAAACAGAATCTGTTTCTACCCCCGAAGGTCTGGCGGGAGATTATCAAACCGCTGCAGCAGGAAATCGCCGACACCATCCATGACTGCGGGATGATCTACATGCACCATGCCGACTGCATTCTGGAACCAATTGTCAGTGATCTGGTGGAGATAGGCGTTGACATCTGGCAGGGCGTCATTGCCCAGAACGATATCGTCAAAATCCAGGCCATCACCCAGGGCAAACTGGCCATGGTCGGCGGCATTGACGGGCCCAAGATCGATGTCGAAAACATCACAGAAGAGCAGATCCGGGCCGAAGTGCGTCGAGCGGTTGACAGCTACTGTCCTGGCGGCCGTTTCTATCCGTCGATCCCCAATGGCATCTGCTTCCGGGAATGGAACAACGGCATTGTTATGGACGAGCTGGCAAACTACGGCCGGGAATACGCCCGAAATAACCCCGTCGCTTAACCGAAAGCCAGGCAAGCGACAGCGCAATCGGCAGCGCTTTTTTATCAGGCCGGAGCGTGCACAATACCCTACCTCGTTGTGCACCGCCGGCTGTTTTTACGGCAGCCCTCACTTTGACACGACACAGTTGCGGCCCTGTTGTTTTGCTTCGTAAAGGGCTTTATCAGCCCGGTCAATAAAAGCTTCCGGCGACTCGCCCGGTTTATAGGTGGTTACGCCAAAACTGGCGGTCTGTCTGAGTCCCTGGGTAAACAAGGTCTTTTCGACAACAGTCCGTAACCGTTCCGCCGCATATGTTGCCCCTTGTGCATCAATTTGCGGCATAATAAGCAGAAATTCCTCGCCGCCCCAACGACTCAACACATCAACGGTTCTGATTTCCCGGGTCAGTATTTTTACCAGCTGAACCAGAACCGCATCGCCAATATTGTGGCCGTAGGTATCGTTGACATTTTTAAAGAAATCGACATCTATCATCATAATGGCACATTCCTGACCATACCGGTTACACCGGGCGATTTCACTTTGCAGGAATTCATGGCCTTTCAAGCGATTGTAGACCTGGGTGAGATAATCCCGCTCAGCCAGCAGTCTGGCCTCCTGGTTGGCCTGCTCCAATTCCGCTGTGACCACCTTAATAAAATTAACGAGTTGGGAAATAATGCGATTGTTCTGGCGGTTAAAGGGATCGACCATGGCTTCAGCGCTCAGCTTCTCACCCCCATTTTCAGCCGCTTTGCGGCCCCCTCCAGCGTTGCCCCGGCTGAAAAATTTGACCAGTCGGGCAATCATCCGATTATCCCGGCGGTTACAGGGTTGGCCGGTTCGTGGTTCCGTCGGCCCTGTTTCAAGCACCGCTTCAGGCGGTTTACCTACTCCTTCTTTCATACTCACCGTCACCATGGTGGCATTAAGCAACATCACTGTTTCTTCGTGAGAGACAATCTCGCCATGGGTATAAAAACCGGCTGACGGGGCAATGGTTTGAAATGCTTTGGTTTCCAGCTCCACCTCATTCTGAAGCAGAAAGCGACGACAGGTACAGGAATAGATAAAAATCCCTTCCGGATTAAAGGCCTGCACCCGATCCTGAATATCTCTGGCATTTTTAATGATCAATGCCGGATTCCCATAGCCAATCCGGGCTGATTCGCCCTGTTTGATATCGGCAATAAATTTTATGTCGTGATGATCCTTGACTTCATTCGGCGTTTTGGCGTAGACAACTCCATTTCTTTCGACCAGCAGGGGAAACTCCAGCACATTCAAAAAGAAGTTTTCATCATCTTCAATGTTCAGATACCGATGGTACACCTCAAAAGCTGGCTGATTATCAATTGTTTTTAACCACAAGCCATCCGTCTCGGTCAGTGTCAGTTCTTTACTCAGAGGTTCCCATCCTAAATAAGTATTCACCACAATATCAATGTCATCACCCGTAAAAACCACTGCAACGACCCCGCTTGACGAGAATTGCTGATTCAAGGTGACGATGGGTTTCTGCTCGCCTTCGTAAACGCCGGCACCGGCCCCAAAAACCGGATAGGTTCCCCTTCTGCCCGCAGAAAAACCTTTGAGAAAATGAGAAGCATCCATTGACGACGAGGTAGCCAGCAGCAAAACCCCGGCAATCTTCTGACATTGGCTTTCAATTTTTTCCGATAAGTTTTTTCCCACAAGGGCTTCATCCTGGTTTTTAGTGTCAACTAAAAAACCCTGCACACCAGTCTTTTCAAAAAAAACAAAGGAAATGACAGAGGTGTTGGTGAGTAACCGCCCCTCGCTAATTTCCCCCATGGTCGAGCTCCCGACAATTACCGCCAGCGGTGCAACAACCCGAATCGCCGCTTCGATTTCTGTCAGCCATTGGGGCTCACTCCGGGCTGAAAATATCTGTACGAACACGGCCATCGACCGCTTTGTCTGGTTTTTTATTTCTTCTGTTTGAAGCCATTTCTTCAGGGTTTCAATCTGATTGATCGAAATGATTTTATTAATCATTTTTAAACAGTCTCTTTTCTTGTTAATGGTTGCTTCTTTTCGCAACGCCGGTCTTCCTGGTTGATCTGTTTTGTGTCAGCATGTCCTCTGTCGGAAATACGGTAAATCCCGCTATGATGGCCTTAACAACTGACTCGGCGCAAAAATGTATAGTCTATCATATCAAAATACGGGATCGTTTGCAATGCTTCAAAATCGGGTTTTTGTTCTGGCCTTACGCCGGGCTCGTTTTAGTTTTCCGCTGAACGCATCATGCAGTAACAGGTCAGGCCGATATCATCTGATCGATGCGATTCCATCAACTGAAATCCAAAGTGTTCATAAATCGGCAGGTTGTCGGGATTGAAGGTCTCAAGTACCATCGGTTCCTGATTGGCCGCACATTTTTTTAGCACCGGTGTCAGCAGTTTTCTGAAGGCCCCGCTGCCTCGTGCGGACTTGTCAGTGGCGATGACCAGCAGATGATAAACGTCTGTGGCACCATAGGCGAGATGCCAATTCGACGGGATGATCTGGGCCTGACAGACCGCCCGATCAGAAAGCAGCTGCAATTCCTCCGGATTCACGACCGCCAGCAGTTGTTGGGCGGATTGCTGCATCACCTGGGTCAGCCGTTCTTCGGGCCATTCCCGGGTTGCGTAACCAATCAGCAGCCCCTGGCCATCAGGCAGTACCTGGACGGCATTTTCTACCATGAAAGCCTGAATCTGCCCTGCAAACTGGGCTTCAATCAACAGGTCGGCCCGATCAAGACCATTGACCTGAAAGATCACCCCCGGATCTTCCATAAACCGGGTTTTCATCAGTTGGGTATAGGTTTTTAGTTCATTTTCATTTAACATTTGCATTCCTCCGTATTTTTGTTTGACAGGAGTTAAGTACTCCGGGTACTATTTTATCTGCTCCAGCAGGGTTTTTCGGGGATAAAAGCCAAAGCGCTCATAAAAGCTGAAGGCTTTTTCGTTGCCGACGGCCACCGACACGGACTTGGTATGGGCCCCCATCTCATCCATCCAGGCAATGGCATTGCCAAGCAAGGTCTCACCAAGGCCGAGCCCCCGATAATCGTCCTGGACATATAAGGATTCCATCTCCGCATCACCGGAGCATTCAACCCGGGAAATGCAGTAGCCGACATTTTGAGTAGTTTTCGGATCAACTGCAATTTCGATTCGCAGCTGCCCATTTTGGGCCTTCGTGAGCAGATTTTTTTTGCGCATCGCAAACGTAAAGGCTTCATAGTGTGATTTAAAATTCACGGCGGCATTGCGGTGATGCCGGTTCAGCGCTTCCCACAACTCCTTAATGTCATCCAGCAGCGATTCATCGCCGCTGCGATAGGTAATCGGTGTGATTGCGGGGTTTTTGCCTTGGATCGGGCTTTTTTCCTTACTTTGCCCCCCGATATCATCCTGGGCGGCAAACGGATCACTGTCATCTGCGACTTCCTGAATGATCACAATCGGATCAGAGATCAATCCATAGTGTTCATCCTCAGGATAGGTCACGGCAATCAATGGTTCCTGCCCGGCATAGGCAATCATGCTGGCCATTGAATCCCACTTTGTGCAGAGAAAAAAATGAGCAAAATCCCCCTGCTCGACGATTTTCAAAAAAGCACCCCGATTGCCCGGGATGGCCAGGGACTCTTTAACACCGGTTTGATATTCATATTGTTCAAACGCCGCCCGCATTTTAAGCGGCACAATTCCATGCCAGGTTCGTGAAAACATGATAACTCCTTTTATCCTATAATTAGTTTAACTTAAATGGCATTCAACAGCCCCACATACCCCTGTTACAGGTCGCATTCGATGTTGGTGCTTACCGTCCCAATCTGTGGTGTCGTTTTGTGCGTAAGTTAAGTGTGCCTGGCACCCAGCGGATACTGTGGCAGCTAGCGCCTGTGCATCTTCAGCCCGGGAAGGTCATTGAATCGATCTGTTCATAAATCAAATTTTTTGCTGCACAGTGGCCCATTTTCCCGCCAACAAAGGCATAGGTTCCAATGACCTGCCCGTTTTGTTTTTTAACCGCTGCGGCAATACTCTCATGAACCTTGTCGCTGTTTCTCAGATCAGTAAATTGCTGAAAGGTGATGATGGTCACCCGTTTCCCTGAAAAATCGGCCTGCTTAAGAAAGGCGTTCATCGCCGGTACGGCATTACTTGCCCAAATCGGCTGCATTAAATAGACGTCCTGCGCCGTTGCGATTTCCTGCCAGGGCTCGCCTTGCAGTTTGGAGCCTTTTTTAAAAAGCGCCTGCAGGAAGTTGCCTTTTTTTTGTTCCCGCAGTTCGATTATTCTGCCGCCGAGCCGCTCATTTAAGCGCATTGCGCCGCTTCGGGTATTCCCATCTTTTGAAAAATAGACGATGGCGGTGTGATTCTCGTTTCCCATAGCATTCCTCCATTTTTTACTTTGTATTTCTTTTCCAACCACTGTTATTCTCCGTTGGTCCGACATTACGTGACGAGACCGGCATCAGGGGAATGGGTGCCTGTCTATCGGGTACCCCAATTCTGCAGTTCCACAATGTTGCCTTCCGGATCGGTGGCATAAACAAAGGTGGCCACCACCTGATTGGGATAGTCCGCGACAATCCGTTCGCCAATCTGACCCCCTCCGGCCGCCAGCACTTTTTTGAGCATTTTATCGAGATCGTCGACCTCAAAGGCAAGATGCCCCAAACCCGTCCGATTAATTTGTGGTAATCCCCCATCGACCCAATCGTCGTAGGAAAATATTTCCAGCGTCGGCAAGCTGTTTTCATAGCCCGGTAAACAAAGATGCTCGCCCCGGATATGCGCCCCCCGGATTCCCGTCAGCTGATCGATCCAGTTTCCCTGCAGATCTCGTTTTGGCGGGACAGGCACGCATTCAAAAACTTCCTGGTAAAACCGCGAGAGCTTTTCCCAGTCTTTGGCAATAATATTGGTATGGGTAAATTTTATCTTCATGATTCTCCTTCGTCGCCATGCCGCATGAACAACGGCTTCAAAAAACATCCACCTTTGCGGAACTGGCCAAATGAAACGGTTGTCCCTTTTCGTTTTATGGCTTGACAGACCTTTAAGAAAAATACCTCTGATTGGGACTGGTCGGTTTGTCGGGAATGGTCAGTTTTAAGAGGCCGCCTTTGATTAGCGGGTTGAGGATTCTTAGCCTGAAATGTTTTGCATCCTTTATTTCAATAAATGCCTGGATTTCTTGTCTACTTTTGGGTGTTATACAAAATTCCAATATTTTTCTTATCCTTTGCTGTTCCTCCTCACTCTCAGCAGCAGGGGGAGCTTGGGGGGGAGCTTGGTCGCCAGCTACCATGGACAAGGGGATAATCGTCCGGAACACATCCCCCTCGGTAAAAATGGGTGCGGTGCCGGAATAGATTTTGCAGTATTTATAGGTATTGCGGATACCCGATCCCAGTTCGTCCACCAGTCCGATTTCCTTCTCCGTCCTTCCACGCCAATCATCGAAGAAATCAGGAGGCCGCCTTTTAAAATAAAATTATCTTTATATCGGGATAACGACAGTCGCTCAAGAATTCGCTCAAACAGAAACATCTGCAGCACTTCCTGGGGTTTCAACTGCTTCTCTTTGGCAATATTTCGAATGGCACCTTTTAACTGCTCTAGTGTTTTCAATCGCATTTCTCCTAACTCAACACTTCCATATAGGTTCGGATTTTTTCTTCAATGCCAAATTTCTTTCCGTAGTTCAGTAATTTTCTGGCATTATTTTCTAATTTGAAATATTCCTGAATCGCCTGGATATAAAGCTGCATATCCATCGCCTGCTTGTCACGAATCAAATCACAGATACAGCGTTCTTTATCATACACCCTTAGCTGCGCACCCATTGGTGACTTAATCGTCATTATTCCTAAGTCCCAGCGTTCTTTACTGACGTAATGAAAACGAATTGCGGGATGATCTTTTTTTATCCGCGATACATTATCGCCTTGAGGTACGGTCACATCAATGGTATGAGGCACCCGATCCGACATGCCATGCAAATACAGGGCTGTTCCATGAGAAAAAACAATCCTCTCACTTCTTAATTGGATCAGTTTATATTCGTCTACTAACATATTTGACAGGGAATAAATACCCTGGGATTCTTTGACCAATAACCCCTGTTCTACCAATGTCTTAATCCGTGTTCGGCTAATCCCTGCTGCTTCAATCTGTTTTGTCGTAATAATCCCATCCGAATTTTCGGCCATGTCTCTGATTGTTTGAAATGCCGTATTCATAAAAACACCACACTTTCTTTTTTTGCATTTGTACTTTAATTATATTTTTTAAAGAACATTTGTAAAGATTGTTCGAAACAGATTATCTTACCTCAAGTTTTTTAATTGTTTCCGTGGCCATTACCACGGTCGGCAACAGGGTGGCTAGCAGCGCCCACCGGCTAGTCGGGTTTGCGGCCGACGGGGCCGCAGTTGCCAGGCCAGTACGCCAATGATGATGGATCACGGAATAATCCGGATCATGGGTTTATACCTCCTTTGAATACGCTTCTTACGCAATCTTCTGATAGGAACTTGACCGGTTTTCCGGTTTCCAGAAGAAACAGTGAACGACGATGATGCCATTGCCAAACAGATTCTTAAAAAACATCCGACCGCCTTTGCGGAATTGGCCAAATGAAGCGGTTGTCCCTTCAGCAAGTGTCGCTTCTTCACACCATTCTGATTAACGAAACTGGCAGCAGTGGGGGGCACCGGGATGAAGGGCTGCTGGATTATTCGCTTCATGGCTGACTTATTTCGAATAAGTTTATAAATTGGTGTTGGGCACCATTTGCATAAAAGGATAAAAAAATAGAGCGATATCATCGTTTCCGACAATACCACTCCGCAAAAATGACTAATCATTTTTTCTATGTGCCAGTATTTTAAACGATTGGATACCAATTGTCAACGATTGTTTTTAAAAATCCGAAGTTTGTTGTTACCATTTCATTATTTCTATAATACTCGATGTGCTTATACATTCTCGTGATGGTCTCATTCAAAACTTCACTTTGATGATTAATGACACCATCACTTTTAATAATTCTTTTATGGGTGTACAGCAATGTAACGATTTGCTGAATTCTCGCATTGCTCATTTTTTTACTATGGACCTCATTTGATATGCCGATTTTGCTCAACTCATGAATTAAGCCATAGTTTGTTCTATGATTGCTGGTTCGGGGTGATAAATTATTAATGAGACAATTATTATGTGCTGTTGCGTTACGTAAATCTTTTATTGACAGCAGCAGAAAGTAATTATCCCTGAGCTTTTTATCGTTTATTGTTTCAGCACAGAAACGATAGACATTTATAAAACGTCCAAACGGGATTACTTCCATAAAAGCCCAAATTGGATAGTTATCTTTATATTTAGCAATAATATCACCGCAATAAGGATTATTCATATTTCGATTGAGTTCGTCATTCAGGATTTTCAACCGCACCTCATCAAGGCTCTTAATATAATCTTCGACTAGATCATATGCGTCAATATCGGAATTTTCAATAACCTTCAATAACTCTACTTTTGCGAAATGTTCAATATCAAGTGCCATATGCAGAAGTGTATAACGTAGTCGCATATCAATAATCGCAAGATCTTTAAGCATTTGAAAATCTAAACCAATGTATTGCCCTTTAAATTTTCCAGCGGGATGTTTTTGAAAATTCTTTCGATACGCCGTCAGTTTGAAATAGTTATTGTGCTTTGTTAAATAATCGGTGGCTTCTTCTCTTGAAATCAGAACAAATTTCACACCCTTTTTCTCCAGATGCTCAATCTGCTCTTTCGTCGAAAGTTTGGGTTTTATGGTTCTGTACATCGTAATTGTTCACCTCTTTCTTTTTTGACTTGAATCAGATCATTGAAAATTTACAAAAGCGAGGTTTTTCTGGTCTTATTGATATTAACGATAACCTTGAATACATCCACAGGATAAGAAAAATGCAGGGAAGAATCTCATCTCATAAGTTGAGTGTGCCTGGCACTGGTACCGAAACCGCCGTCCCCTTGTGTCCCTAGCATTTTTTCTCCTTCTTCCGCTCTCAGCCTGAATGATTTTTTTGTTTTTTTAGCAATTCTATTTGGATTTCAACAACGATTAAATTAAGTGTGTCTTTATGGATATGTTTTTAGGTTTTATTTATCCTAAAATTATAGTACAATGGTATAAAAACTAGGAGGTGCTTGTAATGCAAATCAATACCAAAAATTTAGTTTCCATTTCCGAAGCCAACCAGAATTTTTCCAAGGTTGCCCGACTTGTGGATGAAAACGGCGCTGCCATCATTTTAAAAAACAATACCCCCCGCTATGTCCTGATTGAGTTCAGCCAGTTTCAAACCGAAGAAACCATTGGCGATGAAGAAGTGGAAATCATAGCCAAACGGATTTTGAAAAAACATCAGGCCGCCTTTGAGGAATTAGCCAAATGAAGCGACTGACCCGTCATCAGGTGCTACGGCTTCACACCATGCTGATTAACGAAACCGGCGGCTGTGATGGCCTCCGGGATGAAGGGCTGCTGGATTCCGCTCTAAATGCGCCCTTTCAAAGTTTTGACGGTGAAGATCTGTACCAAACCGTTCCGGCCAAAGCCGCTCGTCTGGGTTTTTCACTGATCAATAACCATGCATTTATCGATGGTAATAAACGGATCGGTATTCTGGTTATGCTGACATTTCTGGAAATGAACGGCTTTACACCTGATTGTACCGATGATGAACTGATCCAGTTGGGTCTCCAGCTGGCAGCTGGTCAGATGGATGATCGGCAACTGCTTGACTGGATTATTGATCATGTCTGATGCCATCCAGTGGATCTTGGTTTATAGTGCACAAAACCTCCGTCCCCTTGTGTACTCTAATGATTTGTTAAAACGGCGTTAGCAATTAAGCGATCAAATTTTCTGATGTCGACGCCTTTTCGCAAATTGACCTTTATGTGACCAGCCCGCGTCCAAAGTTCAACTTCGGCATTTAAATCGAGCAGCTTACCGGCGTTTTCGGTCGACCACATATTAATCGCTGAGTATGGCAAGGAGTATACTTCTACTTTTTTACCAGTCAATCCCTGGGCATCTCTGACGATTAAACGTTTGTTGGTAAAAATTGCACTGTCTCAGATTGTTTTATACGCAGCCACCGCTTGTTCACCTTCAACCAGCAATTCCTGAACATCTTGTGGAATCGGACACTCCGAAAGGAAGGTCCATGATAAAATTAGACTTGTTTCTGCCATTTTTTTCTCCTCTTTTGTTTGATTTATTTTTTCTGATTTAGATCATTAACGATGCGTTGATGGCGGGTATTTTAGATTTATGCAGATCTACCACTTTCAAGCACTACGGTCACTGACGCTTGCAGGTATGGGACTGCCATCATTTCGCCTTACCATTTTCCGTTAACACCTGCTTAAGCAGCGCCACCGCACTCTCTTCCCCCACTAAGTTAAGTTGTGCCTGGCACCAAGGGCTTTAGTTAAGTGGCCCGGCCCTGGAGCCCACGGATGATGAACTGATCCAGTTGGGTCTCAGGCTGGCGGCTGGTCAAATGGATGATCGGCAACTGCTTGACTGAATTATTGATCATATCTGACACCATCCGGGTAGATCTTGTTTTAAAGTGCACAAAACCTCCGTCCCCTTGTGCTGCGTCTTCACTTCACGCATATCTGCCACCACCGCATTTAAATTGATTCATACTTTCCACACTTATCTCTTCTTAATTGTCTATAATTTGCTGAATTTATCTTTACCAAGCTATTACAACAAACTCTGTATTTCATCAGACAGCATATACTTACCATCCCCAATACTCTTAAAATAATTTGGATAATTTTTACTATGGGTCGTTGATGCACTGTTTGCCAATAATACATTCACATATGTTTCGGGTGGATTCCACCCTCTCTTTTTAATAAATCTTCGCAATTCTTCTGTGTTGAAAACTTCCGGAACTTCACCTTGAAGAACTGCTAACGCAAATTCTTTGCCTAAACCTTTACCGTATTTCCCCATTTTTGTTCTCCTGTTTATCAGCTATTAAAAATATTGGTGCCTTAATGAAACAAACCGTACCTGCATTTTGACCGGTCGATTAACAAGTAAAAAGCCCATTAATATCCCGGTATCATATACTTGGTACTGCATGCCTTTCCAATTTTTTAATGATGCCTTTAGAAATCATCGAAGATTAAGTCAAGTCTACCTAGCACCATCCCAAGAGCTAACTATCAATAACTTTGCCGTCTCTTTTCAAAATTCAATTCTGAAAATCAATTTACTATGACTCTCTTTTGCAACCTGGGAACTGATATCAGCACTTCCTTTAACCTTACCTTTGGCCCCCGCCTTCTTAACAGCCATATCCATAGCATATGCTGCTTTTTCAGACATTGTCGTCAGTGATGAACCTGCTATTTCTAAAGTTTCCGATTTGATCGCATTGTTATTTTCAAATCTCATTTCGATGAGACGCTTAATGTTGCTGTCATGTGCAAACCATTTAAGTTCGGGTCTTTTGGGACTATTACTGCCCTCAAATTGTATTTCTGTCTTTCCTCTTCGATGACTACTTTCCTTTTTTGACATATTCTGTTCGAATTTTTCAGCTGTCGAAACTCCTTGATCTACAAAATTAACCTCTTCACTAAATTTCTTTTCTTTATTTTTTAAATTTGATTCCATGTTCGATTCACTTATTTCAATTGAACAACGCTTTGCGCCTAATGAAAAAGCAATATGTTTCAACTCAGCAATTCTTTCTTCATGTGCTCTCGTAAAAACATAATCCGCTTTGATAAATCGATTACTGTCAAAACTATCCACACAATAAACGGCGTCGCAGGTCACCATCGGGATGAACTGCAGCCCACTCTTTTCTATTGCGTTATCATAAAGATAGAGAATTTCAATATCATTTTCTTTGCCAAGCCAACCAATTGAACCCTCACAGACATCAATACCACGTCTCACCGCATCATCAACAATCATAATTATGTTGGGGATGTTAAAATCTGGACTACAATAAAATTCAGGGAAAATTGGACTATATTTTTTTAACCTGCGTAAATAACTGTCATTTACCGTTTTATCCGATAAAAACTTGGCACCTTTTTGAATGTTTTCGGTCGCTTTTTTCCCAGCTACGTATGTCTTCTGTAAACTATTTGAAACGATTTCTAGACTTTTTTGAGGATCGATAAATTTCTTCATGGAATAATTCCTTTCACAACAAAATTTTTAATCATTAAAGCGGCCCGTACCGTAACCCCAGTTCCAACACTCACTACATCATGCGCACAATACCTACGTCCCTTTGTGCACCCTGGGATCTGGCTTTGTTTGAGAGTGATAAGTTAAGTTGAGCCTAGCACTGGCTGCTAGGTTTCCGTGGCGCAAATTACC
>NZ_MJUY01000023.1:0-39763 GCF_002237635.1 Acetobacterium sp. MES1 | reverse complement strand
TCGAAAATGGGTGCCAGATAAAGTTTTCCATCTTTACAGGGGATTTCTGTAATATCAGTAAGCCATTTTTGATTCGGCGCTTCCGCTGTGAAATCCTGTTTGATGAGGTTTTCAGACTTTTGCGCTTCGGCATCGGCTTTCGTGATCCCATTGGGTTTACGCTTCATGCGGATCATCAGATTATTTTCTTTGCAGATGCGGTAGATTGTCCTTAAACTCCCATGATAGTCCCGATTTAATCGAAGATAATCATAAATACGTCGAACACCATAATTGGCGTTTTCTTCATCTTCCTGAATTAACTCATAGATTTGCGCCAAAAGATTTGCGTGCTTATCCGGTTTGCTTTTTGAACGCAGAAATTTATAGTAACCCGATTCGCTGACACCAAGCGTACGACAGAGCAGGGCAACCGGCCAACGGTCCCGGCGGTCGGAAATATATGACATACGCTGCTGTTTCGCTATTTCTTTCGGCGCTTGACAAAAAAACCAAGCGCATCCTGAAGAATCTCAATCTCTTCTCTGGCTTCCCGAAGCTCTTTTTCGAGCTGTTTTAAACGGTTGGGATCTGTTATTGGGGTATTCCCTGGATTATCACAAAAACCAACCTTTCCGGTTTTAGCTTTGCTGATCCACGTGTACAAGGTATCGAGCTTTATACCTAACCTCTCTGCAGCTGCTTTGTTGCCGATCTCATTTGCCAATTTTAACGCTTCATAGCGTTCTTCGGCACTATATACTTTTTTCATCATTAGTCAGTCCTTTTTATTTTTATTTTACCTCATTTCCTTGCAATTTGGGACTGCACTTTTATGATAACACTCCATTGTTTAAAATACGACCTGCTTGAATTGGAAATTACACGAACAGGAGTAAGAAAATGAAAATAAAATTTTTAGGAGCGGCGATGTCTGTCACTGGTTCCTGTCATCTGGTGACGACCGATCACAGTAAATTTCTCATGGACTGCGGTTTGTTTCAGGGTAGTGAAGCACTGGAAGAATTAAACTATCAGGCCTTTGATTTTGATCCGGCTGAGATTGATTTTATACTATTAAGTCATGCTCATGTGGATCATTGCGGCCGGATTCCGTTGCTGGTTAAACAGGGATTTACCGGGAGAATTTACTGTACCGGGGCAACCGCCGAAATAGCCGATATCATGCTTCAGGACAGCGGCACTATTCACGAAATGGATGCGAAATGGATTAATAAACGAACAAGCCGTTCCGGACAGCGACAGGTTCAACCGCTGTACACCGAGGAAGATGCGGCCCGCTGCTCCCAGTATTTCTTTCCGGTAGCATATGGGCAATGTTTTGAGATTAATTCCCAAATCAAGATTCGTCTCAATGAAGCTGGCCATATATTGGGTGCTGCCATCATCGAAATGTGGATTGAGGACGGTGGAAAAACCACCAAGCTGGTTTATTCTGGGGATATTGGAGCCGTTAACCAGCGAATGCTCAATAATCCGACCCTGATTGCAGCGGCCGATTATCTGATTATGGAAACGACTTACGGCGATCGTGCCCATGAAACACAACAGGAAAGTGGTAAGCGGTTTCTGGAAATTATTTTTAAAACAGTGGCCCGGGGGGGGACGGTGGTCGTACCGGCCTTTGCGCTGGGGAGAACCCAGGATCTGATTCATGAACTGGAACTGTTTTATGACCACCATGACTTTCATCAGAATCAGTTGGACAAAGTAAACGTCTATATTGACAGCCCTTTGGCCACTGATGCCACGGCCATTTTCCGGAAAAATGCCCATTATTTCAATGAAGCAATCAAAGAGCGGATCAAAAATGGTGAGGAGCTTTTTTATTTCAGAAATCTCAATTTTACAAAGAGCATCGATCAGTCCAAGGCCCTCAATGAGAATGCTTCACCGAAGGTCATTATTTCTTCCAGCGGAATGGCTGATGCTGGTCGGGTTCGACATCATCTGAAACACTATCTCTGGAAACCGAAATCCAGCATTATTTTTGTCGGCTATCAGGCAGAAGGCACCACCGGACGGGCAATTATCAGTGGTGAAAAGTACGTTCGCATTCTCCGTGAACGTATTCATGTCAGTGCCGAAATATATTTTCTGGAAGGATTCTCAGCCCATGCCGATAAAAATGATCTGCTGAAGTGGCTGTCAGGATTTAAAGAGAAACCAAAAAAAATATTCCTGGTGCACGGGGAAGAAACAGCCAAAAAGACCTTTGCCGATACGGTAAAAAGAATCTTGGGTTTTGACTGTACGGTGGTTGAGGATGTATCCGAATACAGCCTGGATGACGATGCTTTGACGGTGGACGGAATCAAAGAACGGATTGATTTAAAAAATCAGATCAATAAACTAAAGGATAATCTGGGCGACATCCATGATGAACTGGATAATTTGCTGGCTATTCCTGGGGTAGAGATGAGTGAGGCATTTCCAGATGAAAAAGTGGAAGACCTCGAGGCTATGACTAGAGATCTTAAAAAAACTTGCGAAGAATTAAAAATCATGATTAAAAATTAACATGATTTGATTAAACCAGAAAACCCCTGCCAACTTGACGTTTGCAGGGGTTTTCGATAGAATGGGAAAAATAGTGTTTTAAAGGAGTTAGAGCCATGCCAGTTAATTCATTTGAAGATTATCCAATGTCCTGGAAACCCGTCCTGAATCATCAGGTAAAACCCTTGCACCTCTCCCTGGCCCGGCAAATGGAGCAAGACATCAAAACCGGGAAGCTCTTACCGGGAACAAAGCTGCCACCGCAGCGGGAACTGGCAGATTTTCTGGATATTAATGTCAGCACCGTCTCCAAGGCCTGCAAGGTTTGTGAGTTAAAAGGGCTCCTCAGTGCTACTGTCGGGAGTGGCACCTTTGTGTCCTTCGATGCCCTGGCTAATGCTTATCTGCTGCCAGATGATAAACCCCGGAATCTGATTGAGTTGGGCGCAGTTTTTCCGGATACAGCCACCTTTTCGCCACTCATTGGTTGTTTGAAAGATATGCTTAACGAAGCTGATGCCGATAAACTATTTAATTACAGCCGACCCAACGCAAATATCTGGTTGAAAGATACGGCAGTGAAGCTGATGGAAAAAGGAGGATTTTGTCCAGCACCGGCAAACATCTTGTTTTCCAACGGTGGTCAAAACGCCATATCAGCCATTCTGGCTGGACTATGCCGTCATGGTGACAAAATCGGAGCTGATCCCCACACCTATTCCGGGCTTAAAACGACTGCTTCAATGTTGGGGATACAGCTGATTCCCATTCGTCATCGTGATGGGGAAATGGATGGTGATGCACTGATGGATAGCTGTCGCAATGAAAACATTAAGGGGATTTATCTGATTCCGGATCATCACAATCCCACCACTCATACGATGTCCATTGACCGTCGTCGTGCGTTGGCAGAGATTGCCAGAGAGCAGAATATTTTTATCATCGAGGACGGGGCCTATCATTTACTGGCAGAAAATGCCCGGCCAGCCGTGGCATCCTTTGCTCCGGAGCAGACCATTTATATCGCCAGTATGTCAAAAACCCTGGCACCCGGTTTACGGATGGCCTATCTGTCGGTGCCCCAGGCTTACCGCAAACAAGTATCAAAGGCTTTGTATAACCTCAATATCTCCGTTTCGCCGCTAATGGCCGTGCTGGCAGCCCGGGTTATTGTCTCGGGCCAGCTGGATCAATTTATTAAAAGCCATCAGCAAAATGCCAGACAGCGCAATCAATTGGTAAATCGCAACCTCAGCGACTATCTCTGTCACGGCGACGAAACCAGCATCTTTCGGTGGCTGGAGTTGCCTGGGACGATAACCGGATCTGTTTTTGAGGCGCTGGCAATGGAGCAGGGGGTTCGAGTTTACGGTGCCGAGCGATTTACCGTCGGCAATAGTATCCCCAGTCGGGCAGTCCGGATGTCGGTCTGTGCTCCGGAAACCCTGGCTGAATTGGAACAGGGACTGATCATATTAAAAAACCTTCTGGATGATTGCGGTTAATTTGTACGCCATACATTTAATTTATTGTATGGCGTATTTTTGCGTGTTAAAATAAAGCAAAAATCGTACTAAATAGTAAGGGAGTGTCTCATGAAGAGTTTTATTTTTGCCTTTAAACAAACAATTCCTGTACTGTTTCCATATTTGTTTATTGGGATCGCTTTTGGCGTTTTGATGGATGAGGCGGGTTATACCGCGGGGTGGTCACTCATTTCGGGTCTTTTTATTTATGCCGGATCGATGCAGATCGTGATGGTTTCGCTGCTTACCGCTGGCGCTTCACTGGGTACCATTGCGATGATGACTTTTTTTGTCAATGCCCGGCATATTTTTTATGGTCTTGCCTTTATTGAGCGATTCCGGAAGATGGGACGAAAGTATCCATATATGGTTGTAACCTTGACTGATGAGGTGTACTCCATCCTGTGTAATATTAAATATCCAGTGGATGTGGATGCCCGGCAGAGTGATTTCTATATAACCCTGATTCTGCATCTGGTCTGGATTTTAAGCTGTCTGGCAGGGGCTCTATTTGGACAGTTGATCCCCTATGATCTGACTGGAATCGAATTTTCTGCGACGGCTTTTTTTATTACCGTCTGCATGAATCAGTGGAAGTCGATGAATTCACACTGGCCAGCTCTTACCGGGTTAATCAGCGCCGTGGTATTTTATACTATTCTGGGCCCCAATCAGTTTATTTTGCCAGCCTTAACCCTCAGTGTGCTGGTGCTGATTATGATGAAACCGAGATTAACAGCTGGACAAAAAATGCAACCGGTAAAAGAGTGTAAGCCAGCGTCAATTGACGGGGAAGAGGAGATCATCTATGAATACTAACTGGATCAGCACCATCGAAGCATTGGCAGTGGTAGCGCTGGTAACGATTTTTACCCGAGCACTGCCGTTCCTGTTTTTTGGCGGCAAAAAAAAATTACCAGATACGGTCAGCTATCTGGGAACGGTTTTACCGGCAGCAATCATGATTATATTGGTGGTTTTTTGTTTGCGAAATACGATTTTGACTGCTTATCCCTATGGATTAGCAGAGCTATTAAGTGTGGCTGCGGTGATTATTGTTCATTGCCTCAGAAATAATGTTTTTTTAAGCATTGCTGCCGGAACGGGACTGTATATGGTATTAATTCGAACGCTGTTTTTGATCGGCAGCTGACTGCTTGGGTGACTTCATCTATTTGGTTGATCAGAAAAATGTGTAAATTATTACCCAACGAGCCGTTTTAATATTTATTAACTGCTCTCGATGCGATATAATGAAATCATAATTCTTGATTAGCTGAGACAGCAGAAAAGGATGCAAAAAAATAGGGGGAACAAATGAGCACAAAGATGATTTCAAGATTAGTTACGTTATTAATGGTGTCAGGTCTGCTGTTGATAACCAGTGGTTGCGTTCGCACCCATACTTTTGGTGGTGGCGTCTATACCGGAGAATGGAAAAATGGCATGCCGAACGGTTACGGCAAGTTTGAGTATTCTGAGAATGTGATCTATGAAGGCGAATGGAAGGATGGCAAGCTGCATGGCCAGGGGACAGCCACTGGATATGAGGGAACAAAATTTCAGGGCGAATGGAAGTATGGCAAGCTGGATGGTTACGGAACCAAGACGGATCAGGGCAACACCTATGTGGGGGAGTTTAAAGAAGGCATGATGCATGGAAAAGGTACGCTGACCATGGCTGACGGAACCATCTATGCGGGCACCTTTGCCAACGATCAATATGTTGGGCCTTAAAAATAAACGAACCGAGTTAACTGCATGAATTTTACATGCAGTTTTTTTATAATCATTCTTGACAGCTAAACAAAACTAGTGTAGACTTACTAAGTAGGAACACTATATATTACACACGTTAAAAAACGGAACTGGTGATTAAAGTGTTATGGTAAAAGTGCCAACAGACTAGTAATAAGGACTGATGATTATGGAAATAGTTGAACGATTGACACAATTTGGGCTGACCCGCCATGAGGCGGTGATTTATTTAACCCTGCTGTCCGAAGGCGATTTGAACGGGTATGAGGTGGCCAAGACGACCGGTATCTCAAGATCCAATGCCTATACCTCGCTGGCGTCCCTGGTGGAAAAAGGGGGGGCTTACGTGATCGAGGAAGCAACCATCCGTTATACCCCGGTAGCTATTTCTGAATTCTGTGACAATAAGATTCGAAAGCTCCAGGCTGCCAGGCAGGAGCTGATTGATACCATTCCCCGCAAACGGGATGCGGTGGAAGGTTATATCACCATCAAAGGAGAAGGGAATATCCTTAATAAACTGCGCAATATGATTCTGGAAGCCCGGGAGCGGGTATACATTTCGGTACCCGGTCAGATTCTGGAAACCGTAACCCCGGATATAAAAGCAGCGATTGACCGGGGTATCAAGATGGTGATCATCACTAATGGTAGCTGGGAGCTGGCAGGAACGATTATCCATCGTTCCGATCAACCGCTCCAGCAGATTCGGCTGATTGCCGATTCCACCAATGTCCTTACCGGAGATATCAATAATGGCGAGTATTCCACCTGCCTTTATTCCCGGAAACAGAATCTGGTGGATTTGTTTAAAGACGCCATGAAAAATGAAATAAAGCTGATTGAAATGACGAAAGGAAATCAATAATATGAAAAAAACGTTTGTTAACAAAGAAAAGTTAGAAGCAATTGTCAAACAATACCCAACTCCATTCCATCTGTATGATGAAAAAGGTATCCGCGAAAATGTTCGTAACCTCCAGGAGGCATTTTCCTGGAATAAGGGTTATAAAGAATACTTTGCCGTCAAAGCGACGCCCAACCCGACTATTTTGCAGATATTAAAAGAAGAAGGCTGTGGGGTTGACTGCTCATCCTATACGGAACTGATGATGTCAGATACAGTTGGTTTTGCTGGTGAGGATATCATGTTTACCTCCAATGTGACGCCTCGGGAAGATTTTGTTTTAGCACGAAAGCTTAATGCCCTGATTACCCTGGATGATATTACCCATATTGACTTTCTGGAAGAGGTGGCAGGACTGCCGGAAACGATCAGCTGCCGCTTTAATCCCGGTGGCGACTTTGTTATCGATAACGCCATTATGGATACTCCCCAGGTGGCTAAATATGGTTTCACCCGGGAACAGATGTCAGAAGGATTTGCGATCTTAAAAGATAAAGGCGTTAAGCATTTTGGAATTCATGCTTTTTTAGCCAGCAACACCATTGCCAATGAATACTATCCGGCTTTGGCCCGGATTCTGTTTCAGACGGCGGTGGAGCTGAATCAGGAAACGGGGGCTCACATTGCCTTTATCAACCTGTCCGGTGGGGTTGGGATTCCCTATCTGCCCGATCAGCAACCCACCGATATTTATGAAGTCGGCCGGGGCGTTCAAAAAGCCTTTGAAGAAATACTGGTACCGGCTGGCATGGGCGATATTGCCATCTACACTGAACTCGGCCGTTTTGTACTGGGACCATTTGGTCATCTGATTACCACTGCCCTCCATGAAAAACATACCCACAAAGAATATATTGGTCTTGATGCCTGTGCGGCCAACCTGATGCGACCGGCCATGTATGGGGCCTATCATCACATCACCGTGATGGGTAAGGAAGATGCCCCCTTGGATCACGTTTACGATGTCACCGGGGGCTTATGTGAAAATAACGACAAGTTCGCCATCGACCGCAAGCTTCCTAAAATTGATATCGGTGATCTGGTGGTTCTTCACGATACTGGGGCCCACGGTTTTGCCATGGGCTACAACTACAACGGCAAGCTGCGTTCTGCAGAAGTACTGCTAAAAGAAGATGGCAGCACCGAACTGATCCGTCGGGCTGAAACCCCAGCGGACTATTTCGCCACCCTGGATTTTTCCAAGTGGAAAAAGTAGTTTTAAATAGTAACACTAATATTAAAAAAACTGAGTACCTAAAAATGTTACATCATGTTGTATGCATCAGGGCGAACAGGTCATTGACCTGTTCGATCCTGCAGCATACAACAGATTAACATTTGTCGGTACGGTTCTTTCAAGAGGACTTTATTAAATTATCAAGAGACGATAACGAAAGGAAAAAAATAAAATGGCATTAATTAATGAAAATTATCTAAAACTACCTGGATCCTACCTATTTTCAGAAATCGCACGACGGGTGGAAGCTTATAAAGCGGCCAATCCGGAGGCAAACATCATTCGATTGGGGATTGGTGATGTGACGAAACCGCTACCCGAAGCAGTCATCACCGGCTTACATAGCGCAGTTGACGAAATGGCCAGCGAAAAGACATTTAAGGGCTATGGCCCAGAACAGGGCTATGATTTCCTGCTGGAAAAAATTATCGAGTTTGATTTTAAAGCCCGGGGCGTTGAACTGGCGGTGGACGAAATCTTTGTCAGTGACGGTTCCAAAAGCGACACTGCCAATTTTCAGGAAATCTTCAGTCAGAATACCAGAATTGCTATCACCGATCCGGTATACCCGGTCTATGTCGACAGCAACGTTATGGCTGGTCGCAGTGGTACCTTAGGGGCCGATGGCAAATGGAGCGACATGGTCTACATTCCCTGTACCGCTGAAAATGGCTTTGTTCCCCAATTACCAACCGAAAAGGTGGATCTGATCTATCTTTGTTTTCCCAATAACCCGACTGGCACCACCATTAATAAAACCGAACTGAAAAAGTGGGTGGATTATGCCAAAGCTAACCAGGCCATTATTCTGTATGACGCAGCTTATGAAGCCTATATTCAGGAAGATGATGTCCCTCATAGTATCTATGAGATCGAAGGTGCCAAAGCGGTTGCCATTGAATTCCGTAGCTTCTCAAAAAATGCTGGCTTCACCGGAACCCGTTGCTCCTATGTGGTGGTGCCCAAAGAAGTGATGGGCTACACTGAAGCCGGGGAGCCGGTTGAAATCAATAAACTATGGAACCGTCGCCACTGTACTAAATTCAATGGTGTGCCCTACATCATTCAAAAAGGCGCTGAAGCGGTGTATACCGAAGCCGGTCAAGCGCAGATTAAGGCTCTGGTGGCATACTATATGAATAACGCCAAGATGATCCGTGAAGGGGTTGCCAGTACTGGCATTGAAGTTTTTGGCGGTGTCAATGCTCCCTATATCTGGCTGAAAACGCCAGAGGGCATGGATTCATGGAGCTTCTTTGACAAACTCCTCACCGAGGTCAACATTGTCGGAACTCCTGGGGTGGGCTTTGGTCCCAGCGGTGAAGGCTATTTCCGACTAACCGCTTTCGGCAGCAAAGAAAACACTGAAGAAGCGATCCGACGTTTCACCACCGAATTTAAATTATAAGATCCTGCTAAACAAAAGATACCCGGCAACAATGCTTGTCCGGGTATTTTTTATGGGAATAGTTACTTACCCCAAAGCAGTCATTCAGCCTTAAAAAATCATTAAAAGTGTTGACACTTTTAATAAAGTTACTTACAATGTTGTTAGCACTCTTTCAGAAAGAGTGCTAACAATATACAAAATGAAGAAGAGGTATGTTATGGAAAAGAAGCAGTTTAAATCAGAATCCAAACGTCTGATGGATTTGATGATCAATTCGATTTATACCAATAAAGAAATTTTTCTCCGAGAATTGATATCAAATGCATCGGATGCCATCGACAAGGTTTACTACAAAACATTAACCGACAAAGATAAAACCTTTAATAAAGACGACTACTATATCCGGATTCATCCCGACAAGGACAACCGCACCCTGACCATTGAAGACACCGGGATCGGGATGACCGAAGCAGAACTGGACGATAATCTGGGGACCATTGCCAAAAGCGGCTCCAGCGATTTCAAAAGCGAACAGGAAATGGAAGAAGACTTTGACATCATCGGTCAGTTTGGGGTCGGTTTCTATTCGGCTTTTATGGTGGCTGATAAGGTTATCGTGGAAACCAGGGCGGTTGATTCCGAGCAGTCTTATTTATGGGTTTCAGAAGGGGCTGACGGTTATACCATCGAACCGGGAACCCGCAAAACCCATGGTTCTAAAATTACCCTGCATCTCAAAGAAAATACCGAAGACAACAACTACGATGATTATCTGGAGCCCTACCGGATTCGTCATTTAGTGGAACATTACTCCAACTTTATCCGCTACCCCATTAAAATGGTGGTTGAAAACAGCCGCATTAAAGAAGAAACCAAAGAAAGCGACAAGCCGGAATATGAAACCTATCTGTCGGATGATGTGCTAAACTCAATGATCCCGATCTGGCGCAAAAATAAAAATGAATTAACTGATGAAGACTACAACAATTTTTATCATGACAAACGACTGGGCTTTGATGCTCC
Organism: Acetobacterium sp. MES1; assembly: GCF_002237635.1. Taxonomy (NCBI): domain Bacteria; kingdom Bacillati; phylum Bacillota; class Clostridia; order Eubacteriales; family Eubacteriaceae; genus Acetobacterium; species Acetobacterium sp. MES1. Next base: position 29,423 of record NZ_MJUY01000023.1, on the reverse strand, counting down.
GCTGGCCCATGTTCACCTAAGCATTGAAGGGGCTATGAGCTACAAGGCGATTCTGTATATTCCCGGCCAGGCACCATTTGATTACTACACCCGGGACTATGAAAAAGGTCTGGAGCTTTATTCCAATGGCGTGCTGATTATGGAAAAATGCAGTGAGCTGCTGCCGGATTACTTCAGCTTTGTCAAAGGGGTAGTAGATTCGGAAGATATTTCCCTGAATATTTCCCGGGAAATGCTCCAGCAGGATCGTCAGCTGCGTCTGATCAGCCGTAAAATCGATTCCCGAATCTCCGAAGAACTGAAGAAAATGCAGGAAAACGATCGGGAAACCTATGAAAAATTCTTTAAAGCCTTTGGTAATCAGATCAAAGTGGGAACCTATGATAAATGGGGTCAGGACAAGGAAAAACTTCAGGACTTCCTGCTCTTCTATTCATCCAAAGAAGGCAAGATGGTGACCCTCAAGGAATACGTGGAGCGGATGCCGGAAGACCAGAAATACATCTACTACGCCACCGGTTCATCGGTCAGTCAGCTGGAAAAACTGCCTCAGGTTTCGATCATCAAGGACAAAGATTATGAGATCCTCTATTTAACCGAAACCATTGATGAGTTTGTTACCCAGACTTTAAGACAATACGGAGAAAAAGAATTCCGTTCCGTATCCAGCCAGAATCTGGGCCTGGAAGCGCCGGATGAAGATCAGAAAGACGAAGCAGAGCAGACTTCCGAAGTGGATGAAAAACTGCTGGCAAAAATGAAAGAACTGATTGGTGATGAGGTAGTCAAGGTAAAAACCACCGCTCATTTAAAAGATGACGTGGCTTATCTTTCCACCGAAGGGGATCTGTCCATTGAAATGGAAATGACCTTAAACACTATGCCTCAGGGCGGCGATGTGAAAGCCAAAAAAGTCCTGGAAATCAACAAAAACCATCCGGTTTATGAAAAACTGAAAGCTTTCTATGAAACCGATGATGCCCAGTTTGCCCTATACACCGAACTGCTTTATAATCAGGCCCGCCTGATTGCTGGCTTGCCACTGGACGATGTGGTGGCCTTTACCAAAAATATCAGCAAGCTGATGTAGATATAATCACAATACTTTCAGAAAACCAGTGTCGTTTAAGATGAATGGCGCTGGTTTTTTCTGCCATTTGACAAGTCCAGGCAATTTTGCTACACTAATAACAGTAACTGAAAGGTATGAGATGATGATTTTAACAATTGAAGCAGCTCTGACAATGGGATTATCGATGAGACATTGTTTAGAGCCTAAAGATAAAGTGTAAAACTTTTATTCTCATCGGTCTAAGCGCTTGATAGGATAGCAGTTTACTAGAGTTTATTGGCAAACTCCCGTACCGACCAATTGTTAATCTGTTGTTTCCTGCAGACTCGGACAGGCTATCGCCGTGTCCGCTCTGATGCAAACAACATGATATAACAATTGTCGGTACTACGTTATTTGTTTGATTATAGGCTATAGCATGCTATACTTTGTTTTACTGCGCCTAAACCGATAGCCATACAAAAAGTTTTAAGGCCATAACGCAATGCTCGTTATGGCCTTTTATAATGACAGAGAGTCAGTATAAGGGTGACTCTCTGTTTTTATTTTGTGAATTTTTAAAGGAGAAAAAAATGGGACTATTGGACGTTATCAATTTATCACATTCGTTTGGTGATAAAATTTTATATCAAGAGGCTTCCTTTGAACTGTTCAAAGGTGAGCACATGGGGATTGTCGGACGCAATGGTACTGGCAAGACCACTTTGTTAAATACCTTAATTGGTGAAATCATTCCCGATGGTGGGGAGATTCGCTGGCAAAAGGGTATTAAGGTCGGATATCTGGATCAGCATGCCCAGATTGATCAGGATATTACGGTGTTTGACTATCTGAAAACATCGTTTCATGAGCTCTACGAAACCGAAGCCCAGTTGACCAGAATTTATGAAAACATGGCTACCGACTGTAGTGAAAAAACCATGAACCGGGCCGCAGATCTGCAGAGCCTACTGGAAAACTCGGGCTTTTACGAACTGGAAAGCCGTGTTTTAAAAATTGCTGACGGTTTGGGAATTACCGCTTTGGGGATGGACACCATTCTGGAGACGCTCAGCGGCGGGCAGCGGGCCAAGGTCATTCTGGCCAAGCTGCTGCTGGAAGAACCCAATGTGCTGCTGCTGGATGAACCCACCAACTTTCTGGACAAGGAGCATGTGACCTGGCTCACCGATTATTTAAAAACCTATGAGGGCACCTTTCTGGTGATCTCCCATGACTTTGATTTCCTGGACAAGATTACCACCTGTGTCTGTGACATCGAATTCTGCACCATTAAAAAATACAGCGGTAATATTTCAAAGTTCATTGAGCTGAAAGGTCTCAGACGGGAAAGTTATATCCGGGAATTTGAGGCCCAGAAAAAAGAGATCAAGAAATTTGAAGACTATATTTCCAAAAACAAAGCCCGGGCTGCCACCGCCAGTATGGCCAAAAGCCGGCAGAAGCAATTGGATAAAATTGATCGGCTGCCACCACCGGAACTGGTGCCCAAACCCAATTTCCGCTTTAACGCATTGCACATTTCGGCCCAACGTTCTTTGAGTGCCAAAGATCTGGAAATTGGCTATGATTATCCGCTGCTATCTAAACTTAATTTTAAAATCGAGTCAGGTCAGAAAACCGTGATTACCGGGTTTAACGGGATTGGCAAATCCACCCTGCTTAAAACCCTGATCAAGCAGATCCCGGCGATTGTCGGCAAATTTAAATTTGCCGACAATATCAAGGTCGCCTATTTTGAACAGGATCTCAACTGGGATAATCCCACCCTGACCCCCATTCAGGTGGTCTCCGATGCTTATCCCAAACTGTCTCAGAGTCAGTTGCGGCGCTATCTGGCCCAGTGTGGTTTAAAGGCCAAAAGTATGCTTCAGAGCGTCGACACCCTTAGCGGTGGGGAACAGGCCAAGGTTAAAATCTGCATCCTGATGCTGACACCGGCCAATTTTTTAATCCTTGATGAGCCGACCAACCACCTCGATGCCGATGCCAAAGAGGTGTTAAAAAAAGAGCTGATCAAATGGACTGGCAGTCTGATTCTGGTCTCCCATGAATCCTCTTTTTATGAGGACTGGGCTGATGCGATCATCAATATAGAAGGTTAATGCCAATAATAAACGATGTCCTCAAAAAAAACTTAACAGATGTAAAAAATCCGGCTATAATAAATTAATCGGTAGTTATAATTTGCCTGATCGAAAATAAAATCACACAATGAAATGAGACATTCGTGAAAATACAATTTTTACAGCGAGAACGCATCAATAAAATATTGGCCAATCTTTTTGATTATCCGTTGACCATCGTCGAAGCGCCCATGGGTTACGGAAAAACAACGGCAGTCCGGAATTTTCTTAAAGCAGCGGGGCATCAGCCGATCTGGATCACATTTCAGCCGGAGACGGGGTTTATTGATTATTACTGGCACAAATTTGCCACCGCAGTTAGCCGGATCGATCAAGCCAGTGGCGAGACCCTGAAACAGCTGGGCTTTCCGGTGGATGTCCCGCAGATGGATCAGGTAATTTCGGTGCTGTCGGACATGGTTAGTGATGAGAAAATTATTCTGGTGTTGGATGACTATCACTTGACCAATAGCGAACCGCTGAATCGCCTGGTGGCGCTGATTGTTTCGGAGGGGATCGAAAATTTTACTCTGATCCTGATCACCCGCAATACGGTTCATTTAAACAGCGCCGAACTGGTGGCCAAAGGATATTGTCAATTGATCAATCAGGATCTGCTCAAATTCACCGAGGCAGAAGTCCGGGATTATTGCCTGATGATGATGGACACCATTTCTGAAAAAGATGTACAGCAAGTAAACGACTATGCCGGCGGCTGGATAACCCTGACCTATATGCTGCTGCTTGGACTGGAGCAGGGGATTCCAGTGGGAATGAATATGACCATTGAAGAGCTGATCAATCAAACCATTTTTTCCGGTTATGACAACACCATCCAGGATTTTCTGATTCAACTGTCGGTGATGGACGCCTTTACCGAAGAACAGGCCCGGTTTATTACCAGCGAAGCCAAGGCTGGCGTGATTCTTGGTCATCTGAAAAAGGAAAACTCCTTTATTTATTTTGATGAGATCAATAAAAGCTATCAGATTCATCATGTGCTGCTGGATTTTTTGCGAACCAGACAGCGGTTTTCCCCAGAACAACGACAGATGGTGTATTATCGGTTGGGGGAATGGTATCTGATCCACCAGGAGTTTCCCAAAGCTTATCGTTATTTTTATCAGGCCGGCGCCGATCGGCGCATCCTTGAGCATTTAAATAATCCCGAAAATATCCGCAATGAGTTGGCTGAATTTGATGGCGCCGGGGAGCTGTTTGCCAAAACCCCGATCGCAGTGCTGCATCAATACCCGCTGGCCTATTTGCAGCATATTCTGGTTTCGCTGCTGCGGGGAAATGACGAAACGGCGGCGGTCTGCTGCCAACAGCTGGCCGAATTGGAGCAGTATTTTACCGCTTTGGATGATCACACCCGACCTGATAAAAACCGGATTTTGGCGGAGCTTAATATTGTCCGCAAGTTCACCCTCTTTAATCATGTCGAAGCGTCCACTGCCCGGAATGATCTGATCATTGAGCTGCTAAATGGGGAGCAGTCCTACATTATGCAGCGGGATAATGAGTTTACCTTTGGCTCGCCCCATTTACTTTACAATTATTTCAGGGATCCGGGGGCCTTCGAAAAAACCGCCGCCCTGGTGATCAAGAAATTTCCAGTTTACCCCCGCTATGCCAACGGCAATGGCACCGGTTCAGAACACCTGGCCAGGGCTGAATTTGCTCTGGAAACCGGCAACTGGACCGAGGCGCAAATAAACAGTGACAAGGCGATTTATAAAGCCCGAACCAAAGAGCAGTACAGAATTATCATTTGCGCCAACTTTAATTTAATTCGGCTGGAGATTTTTCAGGGGTATATCAATGACGCCCTGAATCGCTTCCGGGAATTGGAAAAAGAAATTCTGGCCGTCAAAAACCCTGTTTTCAACACCACACTGGATATTTGTAAGGGTTATATTTATGCCTGCCTGGATCAGGTGGAAAAAATTCCCTTTTGGCTCCAGATCGGCAATATGACCACGGCGGATCTGTTTTATCAGGGGGTGGCCTTTAATTATCTGGTTTATGGCAAGGCGGTTGTGGCCTCCCGGAATTTTGTCAAGCTTGAGGTACTGGTTGAAAGCTTTGGGGAGTATTTTTCGCTCTATCATAACCAGTTGGGCTTTATTCATAACGGCATTTTTGACGCCATTGCCAAATACCATCTTAACGGCCTGGGAGCTGGGCAAAAAGTCCTTAACCGGGTGCTCACCGAAGCACAGCCGGACGGGATTATCATGCCTTTTGTGGAGAATGCACCGCAGCTTTTGCCAATGCTCAAAGCGTCGGCGGCCGAGCACCCGGAGGACCCATATCGCCACAAACTGGTGTCACTGAGCGAAAGCTATTGTCAGAGTCTGAAAAATGGCGAATTGTTCCGGGTAACGCTGACCCAACGGGAACACGAAGTGTTACTGCTGACCGCCAGGGGGTTAAAGCGTGAAGAAATCGCCAATCGGCTTTTTATTGCTCCGGGCACGGTAAAAACCCATCTCCAGAATGTCTATAAAAAACTCGAAGTAAATGGTAAAAGTGCTGCCATCAAAACTGCAGTCAAAAATGGCTTGCTAAGCATTTGAAATAATTTAAAACACCGGTATTACAGTGATTGGTTGTAATATCGGTGTTTTTTTATCCACAGGTTGGGTAAAACAACCGATTATTTATAAGAATTCCGGGTAGATATCATTAAAGGATATTTTTAAGCGTAAGGTTTTGTGAATTTAGTAGTGTATGAGAGGGAAAATGATGAAGAAATTAATCAAAAACAATGTTAGCTGGGTTGGTAAAGTGGATTGGGAACTGCAGCAGTTTCATGGCAATGAATTTTCAACCAATCATGGTTCCACCTACAATTCCTATTTGATTCAAGAAGAAAAAACGGTATTAATTGACACGGTGTGGATGCCCTATGCCAAAGAGTTTGTTGAAAATCTCGCCCAGGTCATTGACTTGAGTGAGATCGACTATATTGTGGCCAACCATGGGGAAGTTGACCACAGCGGGGCCTTACCAGCACTGATGGAGAAAATTCCCGATGTACCGATTTACTGTACCGAAAACGCAGTTAAATCGTTAAAGGGTCAGTATCATCAGGACTGGAACTTCCAGGTGGTTAAAACCGGGGACAAGCTGGATCTGGGTAATGGCAAAGAACTGATTTTTGTGGAAATGAAGATGCTCCACTGGCCGGACAGTATGGCTACCTATATGACAGGGGACAATATACTATTCAGTAATGACGCCTTTGGCCAGCATTATGCCACCGAAAGATTGTCTAATAACCTGGTTGATCAATGTGACTTGTACAAAGAAGCGATGAAATATTATGCCAATATTCTCACCCCGTTCAGTGCCATCCTGCGGAAAAAACTGGACGAAATTATTGCCTTCAATCTGACCATTGATATCATTGCCACCAGCCATGGCGTGATCTGGAACGACAACCCGATGCAGATCGTTGAGAAATATGCCCAGTGGGCCGGAGATTATCAGGAAAATCAGATTACCATTATCTACGACACGATGTGGAACGGCACCAAAACCCTGGCTGAAAAAATAGCTGAGGGCATCGGTCTGACCGACCCGGATGTCGAAGTGAAGGTCTTCAACCTGGCCAAAAGCGATGAGAATGATCTGATCACCGAGGTCTTTAAATCAAAAACGGTGTTGATTGGCTCACCGACCATCGGCGGCAGTATTCTTCATTCCATTGCTGGTTTTGTTCACCTGATGAAAGAGCTGAAGTTTAAAAATAAAAAAGCCGCCGCCTTTGGCTGTTACGGCTGGAGCGGCGAGTCCACCAAGGTATTAAATGAATGGCTGACCGGTGCCGGCTTTGAAATCATCAACGAGGGCATCCGCAATCAGTGGAACCCGGACACCGCCCAACAGGAACTGGCCATTGACTTTGGCAAACAAATCGCCAAAGCTTAGAAATGGATTTGTGAATAATAAGAACATAATATAAAAAACGACTTAATCGTGAACTGAACCGACCCCCAAAAGTTAGACAAAAAATCTAACTTTTGGAGGTCGGTTTTTGTTCGATCATTAAAAATCAGACATAGTGTATGCCGCTCCAGTAAACGGGGTTTTTGACGATGGTGCGGGAATCCAGTTCCACGCCATCCATGGCCCATTTTTTAAATTCTTCAAAACCGGTGCGGTCAATGATGTAGCCGATGTGTTCTTTGCCGCCAGGAGCATCCCGGTCGATGTAATTGGTCACAAAACCGTAGGTGTTTTTGACAATTTTGATAATCGCATCTTCAGTGGCCCAGACCAGGAAGTCTTCAGCCAGCCGGGGATTCCGTTTGCCGGTACGACCCATGATCACCAGTCGGTAGTAGGTTTCCGGGCTGCGGGTCCAGGCCCGGGTGGGGCAGTTGATGACACATTCGCCGCAGCCCACACATTTTTCAGTGTTGCGGACAATCCGGTAGTTTTCCACCGACAAAGCATCCACCGATTTTTTCTTGCAGGCCTTGACGCAGGCCTGACAGCCCATACAACGTTCTTTTTCATATTGGGGTTCAGTCATACCGATGATCCCAAAATCATGCATCCGGGTTTTGATGCAGTCATTGGCACAGCCGGTGAAGGCCACCTTGAAATGCAGATCGTTGGGGAAGATTTCCTTCTCCATCCGCTTGGCAAAATTGGTGGTGTTATAGGTGGCAAAAGGACAGACATTGCTGCCGATGCAGGCCGAAACATTCCGGGTACCGGCGGAGGTATAACCCTTGCCGGGGATTTCCTGATTGATTTCCAGCTTTTCGATAATCGGCTGCAGTAGGGCATTGACGGTGTCGATGTCCCCGTATTTAATCCCCGGGATTTCAAAGCCCTGACGGGTGGTTAAATGGATCTTGCCATTACCATAGGTTTGGGCGATGTTCTGGATCAATGGCAGCAGCTCGGCGGTTAACAGTCCCCCGGGAACCCGGATTCGGGAAGCGGTTTCCCCACGAACCTTGGTGATGCGATAGGCATTCTTCTTTATCTTCTTGGTATTCAGATCTAACATGGCGCTCCTCCTAATCCTTTAAAAATTTTCCCTTGGTGTAATTAAATACCGGGCCGTCCAGACAAATATAGGTATCATCAATTTTACAGTGGCCGCATTTACCGATGCCACAACACATTTTTCGTTCCTGGGAGATCCACAGGTTTTCTTCGAAAAAGCCCTTGGCCAGCAGATCACTGATGACGCATTTCATCATGACCGGTGGACCAACGACGATGCCGACGGCTTCTTTAAGGTCTTTGACCAGCAGCTCGGGAATATAATGGGTGACCAGGCCGCAATTGCCGGAATAGTCATCATCCGGGTAATCAACGGTGAGGACCACCTTGATGTTCTTTTCCCACTCTTCAAAGTCTTTCTTGAAGAGCATATCCTTGGGGGATTTAAAGCCCACCAGCAGGGTAAAGCTTTTGCAGTCGTTCGGATGGGCCGAGAAATAATCAACAATCCCTTTAACCGGGGAAAGACCGGTACCGCCGGCCACCAGCAGAATTTCTTTGCCCTTGTAGTTCTCGATATCAAAACCATTGCCATAGGGCCCCCGTAAGAACAGGGTGTCACCCACATAATTTTCAAAGATCTCATCGGTAACCTTGCCGACTTTACGGATGGTCAGATCGACGGTGCCATCACCGATACCGCTGACTGAAATTGGTGCTTCCCCGAACTTCGGTAGGGATACCTCAAAAAACTGACCCGGTTTGACATCACCAGTGTAGGTCATCCGGAAGGTATATTCGATTTCGGTGTGTTTGATCACTTCAGTGATTTCCGAAAGAAAAGGAATATAAGGATTAAGTTCAGCCATTTAGTTTTCCTCCTTTGCGGTGTCATTGACTAGGGTGTTGAGCTTATTGATGCAATTGGCAAAAGAAATATATTCGGGACAGACATCGTCGCAGCGACCGCAGCCGATACACATATGGGTGCCGAAGCGCCGTTTATAGTCGTTGACCTTGTGCAGTACCTTAAAACGCATCCGTTGACCCTTGTCGTTTCGAAAGGCATGACCGCCGGCCATATCGGTATAACCATCGATATGACAGGATGCCCAAACCCGCCGCCGTTCGCCAGCTTTGCCGTTGTCGGTGTAGAAGATGTCCTGCATGGTGAAACAGGTACAGGTGGGACAGACAAAATTACAGCGGCCGCAGGCAATGCAACGATTGCCGTAATCCTCCCAGAAGGGGTCATCAAACAGGGTTTGGGGAACCGTTTCGGGAATTGTCACCACCGTCTCATTGGCGGTGACCGAATCCGGAATGACCGAGGCTGGAGTTGCTCCAGCCAGGGCAGCGTCGAGAGCATCCCAATGGCTGTCCACCAGTACGGTTTCGCCAGTTACTTTAAGATAAGCGTCATAATCATCACTGGTCTGGGTGCCCATGGACACACAGAAACAATTTTCAAAGGAGTTTTCGCAGCCCATTAGAATAAATTTGGTATTGTCCCGGAGCCGTTTGTAATAGGTGTCGACGGCACCGTTTTCCAGATAAATGGTATCCATCCGTTTCAGCCCGTGGAGATCACAGCTTCGCAAGAAAACAATGGCACCTTTCTTGGGAGCATCCGCTTCTTTCATTTCATTTTCGGTAAAGTAAAACAGGGTTTCAGAAATGGGGAGCAAGACCTCTTTAAACGAATAGTTAGATTTTTCAGCGAATTCAATTTCAGCAAGATCGGTGATTTGGCCGTAACGGATAGTGTCGATATGGACAAAGGTGCCATCGCCCACAAACCGTTTGGGGGCATAGATAACATAGTCTTTTGACAGGGCAGCAAAAATTGCATTCATTTTCGCTGTGGTTGTTTGGTAACCCATAAACAAGTCCTCCTTCAAATTTTTGGTAATTGTTGCAGTAAAACTGAAGTCTGTCAAAAGTCCTTTTTAGGGGATTTTTGACAGACTTTTTATTGGTTAGAAGATGTTAAAAATTGGTAAGTATTTAGATGTGTTGTCAAACAGGTACAACAGGTACCATCAGTGTGCCAAGTTGTATAAGTGCAGCGTTACACCAGTACCGACAATTGTTATATCATGTTGTACGCATCGGAGCGGACACGGCATCGCCTGTCCGATTCCGCAGCGAACAACAGATTAACAATTGGTCGGTACGATAGCCTCAGAACTCCGTGATGGTACCGTCAACGCAGTTGCGTTTAGATTAAGCTTGACCCAGACATTTTGCCAGGTCAGCTTCTGGTGTTGAGATGGGTCCGATATTGTAGTTTTCAACCAGGACGTTTAATACGTTTGGTGAAACAAAGGCTGGTAATGATGGTCCCAATAAGATGTTTTTAATGCCGAGGTGCAGCAGGGTCAACAGGATACAAACCGCTTTTTGTTCGTACCAGGACAATACCATCGACAGCGGCAGTTCGTTGACGCCACAGTCGAAGGCTTCAGCCAGGGCAACCGCAACCATAATCGCTGAGTAAGCATCATTACATTGGCCCATATCCATCAGTCGTGGCAAGCCGCCGATGGTGCCCAGATCCAGGTCGTTGAAGCGGTATTTGCCACAGGCCAGGGTCAGGACAACGGTGTCGTCAGGAGTTTGTTTAACGAAATCGGTGTAGTAGTTACGGCCTGGTTTCGCACCGTCACATCCGCCAACCAGGAAGAAGTGTTTGATGGCGCCGGCTTTAACAGCGTCGATGACCTTATCCGCTACGCCCAGCACCGTACCCCGGCCAAATCCGGTCAGGACTTTGTTACCGCCGTTGATTCCAGTCATGGCTTTGTCTTCCGGATATCCGCCCAGTTCCAGCGCTTTGGCAATCACAGGAGCAAAGTCTTTTTCTTTGCCAACATGGATCATTCCGGGGTATTGAACCACATCAGTGGTGAAAATACGGTCTGAATAGCTTTCTTTTACTGGCATAATGCAGTTGGTAGTGAACAGAACTGGTGCTGGAACATCAGCAAATTCTTTTTGTTGATTCTGCCATGCGGTTCCGAAGTTTCCTTTTAAGTGGGCATGTTTTTTGAGTTCTGGATAAGCATGGGCAGGTAACATTTCACCGTGGGTGTAAATATTGATGCCTTTTCCTTCGGTTTGTTCCAGTAATAATTTCAAATCATGTAAATCATGACCGGTAATGATGATAAATGGTCCTTTTTCAATGGTTAATGGCACTTCGGTGGGGACTGGGGTGCCGTAGGTTTCGGTGTTGGCTTTGTCAAGCAGCGCCATTACTTTTAAATTGATTTCTCCAGTTTTAAGCACCAGTGGTAGCAGTGTATCCATCCCTAAGTCAGAGCCTACAGCAGCTAAAGCTTGATAGAAGAAAGCATCAACGTCAGCGTCTTTGTAACCAAGTATTTCGGCATGATGAGCATAGGCCGCAACCCCTTTTATCCCTAACAGGATCAGGGTTTTTAAAGAACGGATGTCTTCGTTGTCGTCCCATAATTGGGCCATGTCATAATCTTCAGCGGTTGGATCAAGATCCGCTTTCATTTTGTCGACACAGGCGACCATCGCTTTGATGCTTTCGTCATCGAAGCTAACATTAGTAACCGTGGTAAACAGGGCTTTTTTAATACATGCATCAGTGGCTTCGGTGGCAGCCGTTTTTTGAACGGCTTTGGCCAGTCCAATACAGGCACCGACTAACTTATCCTGATCGCCGGCAACGACAGGTGTTTTACCACAGACACCGCTGACCTCACATCCCGTTCCTTTGGCCGTTTGTTCACATTGAAAACAAAACATATCTTTCATCTTTTTACCTCTCTCGTAAAATATTTTATCTGTTAACCCGAATTAACGGGAAATAACCATGCAATAGCACAACTACTTATAGTCTACCCAGAAACATTGCCTTATAACCCTTTATTCTTAAAAGCTTACAATTTTTTGTCTTTACAAACTTTAATCGTATTCATAAAAAATTCCGCAGTTTGGGTGATGGGTTTTTGGGCTATCAGTGGTAGTATCACTGACGATGACGTAATGATACTACATATCAGCTCTTTTGTCAGTTGCAAATGCAACATATATTAAAAAAAATTAAATTAATTTATGTTGAGACGAGGCAATCACGTCTTTTATTCCGAAACTGATTATGATATCATTTGACAATAAGCAATGAAAAGAGGAATATCATGAGCCTAAAAATGAGCAACCTGCTGGATGTGGAAAAATATCTGTTACTGGAACTGGTTTATTTTCATTTACCGCCGGAGCACAAAAACCGGATTAGCCGTGAAGCCCCGATGAAGCTGGACGAGTATATCGACCTGGTGGAATACTGTGGTTACTCGGTGTATCCTGGCTTTATCAGCTGTTCAGCAAATGGCTATCAATATAAAAAACGCCGGCAGGCTCATTTTAAACGAATCTTTGCATCCAGTGAGAATCTTGATGACGTTGTGATAACGGGTTATGTCAATGATAATTATGGCCGCTTTGGCAACACGACTGACAAAAATAAAACCAGCTTTGTGGGCCTCGCCCTGGCTGACCAGGACAATAATGGGGCTGTAGTTTTCAGTGGCTGCGAGCAGATGTATCCCAGTAGCATTGTGTTGGACTGGGGCGGATGCCTGATTGCCTCGCTGGGTGTGGTTACTTCACACCATCATCAGGCCATGAACTTTTACGACCATTACATGGCCGGAATCCTCGGTGAACGCAATATCCTGGGACATTCCAAAGGCGGCAATCTGGCGACCTATGTTTATATCAACCGCCTTGACCAAAACACCCGGGCCTACTGTGTTAACGCCCAGCCCTACTGCTGGTATACCATGAATGATACTCAGAAGGAAGCTCTGAAGACGGACCGTTTTGAGTACATTGTTCATCAGAATGATCCCACCCGCAAGGCCAGTTATGTTTCTTATATCAGCCGGACGGCCCCCCTTAATCGCTATGCATCCCGGCGTTTTATTGATATTCACGGCTTTGCTGAGGTGAAATTTGACGAATTTGGAAATCTCGAAGGGGCCCGGGTTATCCGGGAAACCGCCAGCCAGCTGAAATCCCGGCTGTTTCATGACTATGCCGCCGAAAAGCGACTGACTCATGACGAATGCATGGCCCGCTTTCAGGAAAAACTTTCCGAAATCACCTCGCTGCCGCGGCTGTTCAGCACCACCCTGGACGAGATCCTGCTGGTCACCGAAGCCCGGGTGGCGATAATCTGGTTAAAGGATGAAGATGACCGGGGCCCTTTTATTTATCCGCTGATTATTAAGAGTCCCGGGGCGGAGGATCTCTATCAGCTGAAACTGCGGCCAGGCCAGGGGATTGCCGCCCAATCCGTTTTTGAGGGATTGCCACTGTATATCAGAGATTCCCGACATTATCGGCTGCCAGTTGCTAGTTTGAACCGGGTCTTGGGCCTGACCATCACCTCCGAGATTGCGGTGCCGCTGGGGATTGATGAAGCTGATGTATTTGGCGCCCTGGAATTGGTCAACAAGCTGGACGGGGTCTTTTCACTGGAAGATTTTGCGCTGGTCAATGAGATGACCCTGGCGATGCTGGATTTGTTTAAAAAATCTGGACAGTCGCTGGACAGTTACCGGGATTTTTCGTTGCTGCAGATCCGTAAAGGTGGCCAGCGGATCTTTGCGGTCGAAAAAAACGGTTTTAAGGAAAAAACCTTTGGCTCCCAGACTGACAAGAATGCTTTTCTAAAAAAGATATCAGGTCTGTCGTTGGAACCCAACGAACGGTTGATTTTTAACCGGATCACCTTTACCTGCGACAAACCGGAGCAGTTAAAGCGATTACGGCGGCAGGAGTATGCCGTTATCTTTGAGCACCCTCAGCTGCGGCAGGCCAGAACCCGGGTCAGCACGGTGCTGATGAGGCTATTGCTCCAGCTCCGGGAAAACCGGGTAAATCTCAGTATGGTGGCTAAAATGATGGGGCTTGATGATAAACTGAAAACCCGGATCATCGATCTCAGCGAAGCCGAATACATCCGGCTGGAGTATGGCATGGCCCGGATCCGGCGGCCTAAACTGATCATCGTCAATCCCCCACCCCGGGGACTCAACCCCGCAGCTTATCAGGTTATGTGTAACCGACTCAAAAAAGACTGCCAAAAGAAAGCGGTGACGGTGATTGTTTTAAATGTAGATAACGAAAACAACGAGGTGAAAAATGATTAATCTGGAAATTCCTGGTCATGAGACCATGGTGGTCGAACATGTGACCTTTGATTATAATGGCACCCTGGCGGTCGATGGCTATCTGGTGGCGGGGCTCAAAGAACGGTTGGTGGCTTTGGCGGAATTGGTAGAGGTGCATATTCTCACTGCCGATACCTTTGGGTTGGTACGTGAGCAATGCGGTGATCTGCCGGTGACGATTGAGATTTTTACCAGGGACAATATTGCCCAAAAGAAAAAGGCCTTTGTTGAGGCGCTTGGCGGTGCGACCAATGTTGCCATCGGCAATGGCAACAATGATCGGGAAATGTTTGCGGTCAGTCAACTGGCGATTGTGGTGATGGGAGAAGAAGGCTGTTGTGTGAAGTCCCTGCTAGCAGCGGATATCGCTGTAAATAGCCCATTGGATGCGCTTGATTTGCTGTTGAACAAGGATCGGATCGTGGCGACCCTGCGGACTTGAACACATGATGACAAAATCCCTTATCTATTTTCAGAACCAAAACAAGACCTGAAAATACGGAGTGGCTTTTCAGGTCTGTTTGCTGTTAAGGCTTAGATCAGTGCGGTCAGACAATTGCAGCTTGCGGAAATCGCATTTAGGGACTGACTTTCTGACCGCAGTTTAAGCAGAATTTCGAGTCGGCGGCCAGGATCGTACCACAGTTGCTGCAGTGCAGGGCTTCAGTTTGTTTGAACCCGCATTCCGGGCAAAATTTGGAGTGCGAAGGAATCACCATTTTGCAGTGACTGCAAACCATGGTGTCCTGATGAACAGCAGTCTGCGACTGATTCAGGCCCGCTTTCAAGGCATCTTCATCTTCAATGAAATCTAAAATACTTCCGACGACACCATGATGGTGATCATGTCTACGATAATCATTATCATCGTATGAATGGCTCATGTTTACACCTCTATTAATTATAAAATTGATATGGCTATAATGTATAATCCTTTCACGGGATTGTAAAGGCGTAGAATGAAAATGACCAAAAATACGCCATTAAGCGATGGGATTGATAGCTCAAATTGTTAGTATGATAAAAAAAACGGGTAATGCGTAAGTAAAAGCCTAAAACAGCTATCAAACGCAAGACCTTTTTCCAGGATAAACACAAAATAGAATTGAGGAGAATTATGATGAGAGAAGATTATATCAATTATCAGGGCAAGAAAATCTGGTATTCCGCTTATGGCGAGTCGTTACAGCAGACGCCGCTACTGGTGGTTCATGGGGGGCCGGGATTTTTAAGTATCCCGGACGTGCTGGCTGACTTCAGTGACGAGCGGCCGGTCTATTTTTATGACCAATTGGGCTGCGGAAACTCGGACAAAGCTGATCAGCCCGATGATTATTGCATGGAGTACTTCGTCTCCGAGCTTGATGCGGTGATTCAGGGCTTGCAGCTCAGCAAGGTGATTTTATTGGGGTTGTCCTGGGGGTGTGGGCTCAGTGTTGCCTATATGCTGGATAAAAAGCCGCAGTTTGTTACTGCGCTGATTCTTTCGGCGCCCTATCTGAGCACCCCGCTGTGGGAGGAATGTGCCATCGAAAACATTTCCAACCTGCCCGAAGCGATCCAAAAGATCATCGTTGCCGCCGAAAAAAATCAGCAGTTTGGTGCCGACTATGAGATGGCCACTGGCGTTTATTACCAAAAATACCTCTGTCGCCTGGAGCCCTGGCCGGATAGCGTGATGGCATCATTTGGTAAACTGAATATGGATGTTTATCTACCGATGTGGGGCCCCAGCGAATTCACGGTTAACGGTAAACTCAAACAGTTTGACCTGATGCCCCGGCTACACGAAATCCCGGTGCCGGTGCTCTTGACCTGTGGCGACAACGATGAAGCCGGGGTCAAAATGGTGAAGGATTTTCAAATGGCCTTTCCCCAGGGGGCGATGGCGGTGATTCCCGGTGCGGCCCATCTCCATCATATTGAACAGCCGCTTATTTACAAAACGATTGTCCGGGAGTTTTTAAGCGATAAGTAGCGCCAGGAAATTATGCCACTCAATCAGGGTCGCCGCTTAAAAAAAAGTTGACGGTTTTATTCCCCTTGTGCTATGATCTAGACAATGAGGAGAGCAAATGAGTTGGATTGATTTTTCAGAATTTCAGGTGATCCCTTCGATTCGTCGCTTGGGTGATCTGGAAATTGCCCTAAACAGCGAGGCCCAGGTTATTTTACTGACCGAAGCCCATATTGCCAATCTCCAGGAGCTGGTCAAGCTGGTTCACGCTAAGGATAAAAAAGCCCTGGTTAATCTGGAATTACTGGGTGGTTTTGGCAAAGACCAGGTTGGCATGAAGCTATTAAAAAACTATTATCATGTCGATGGGGTGATGTCAACCGACAGTGGCAAGCTGGGGATGGCCAAACAATGCGGTCTGGTAACCTTTCAACGATTTTTTCTGCATGATTCACGCTCGTTTGAGACAGCCCTTAAAATCATAGATTGTTCCCGGGTTGACGGCGCTGAGCTGCTACCGGCAGTGATGGCCCTGGATTGTTATCAAAAACTGATGACGGTGGCCAAAATTCCCTTATTGGCCGGTGGTTTTATCCGTGACCGGAAGATGATGGACAAGATCAAAGGCTGCGGCTTTAAAGGTTTGACGGTTAGCGACAAGTCACTGTGGTAGGTTGGCGATGAATTTATAATAAAACAGAATAGCATGTGCCGGATGGTAATTGTGTGAGTCCTGCTTAATAAATGTGATGATATGTCGCATTTATTAAGCAGGACTTTTTTTCGTAAGCAGGGGGATGTCGGCGGTCAATGATCCCTACGAACCGATGATCGACTACGCTGTAAAGTATCAACAAAAGCGGCGGGCATCATAATGTTCGGGCAAGGGTCTGATTTTTTGGTCATTGTCAATCGCTCGAAACGTCGAACACTAACTCGTTTAAAATTCAAAAAATACATTGGAGGTAACAAAATGGGTAAATATTTATTGGGTCTGGACAATGGCGGCACGATGATTAAGGCTGCGCTTTATGATTTAAAAGGCAATGAGGTAGCCATTTCCAGTTCTAAAACGGTGATGTACCAGCCGCAACCGGGCTTTACTGAGCGCAATGTCGAAGAAATGTGGCAGGCCAATGTCACTGCCATCAAAGGGGTGATTGCCAAAGCTGGCATTGACGGCAGTGAGATCATCGGCCTTGCGGCCACCGGTCATGGCAATGGCCTCTATCTGGTTCGGGCGGATGGTAGCCAGACGACCAACGGGATGATCTCCACCGATGTCCGGGGTCGTGAATACGTGATCAAATGGCAAAACGACGGCACCCACGACAAGATCTTACCGAAAACGATGCAGAGCGTCTTTGCCGGACAGCCGACCACGCTATTGCGCTGGTTTATTGATCATCAGCCCGAAGTGCTTGAGGAAACCCGCTGGATCTTTATGTGCAAGGACTACATCCGTTTCCGCTTAACCGGCGAAGCCTATGGGGAAATTGCCGATATGTCCGGTTCCAGCCTGATGAATGTTAGAGACGTTAAATACGATCGGGAGCTGCTTCGTGATATGGGGCTGGAAAGCATTTATGATAAATTGCCGCCACTGCGATATTCCGGCGAAGTCTGCGGCACCATCACCAAAGAAGTAGCCGCACTGACTGGTCTGGCTGAAGGCACGCCAGTGGCCGGGGGCTGCATGGATATTCATGCCTCAGCGATGGCCGTGGGGATCACTGATGAAGATAAGCTGTGCGTGGTGGCCGGCACCTGGAGCATTAACGAATATATCAGCAAGCAGCCGGTGGTCGACAAGGATCTCTTTATGACCTCCATTTATCCGATTCCGGGCTATTGGATGATCCTCGAAGGCAGCCCGACCTCGGCCAGCAATCTGGAATGGTTTTTAACTGAAATTCTCCGGGACATTGACTTAAAAGAGCAGGATGTCTATGAGTATTCCAACAATTGTGTCAACTGTGTCGCTGATGAAGATTGCGGTGTGGTTTTCCTGCCCTTTCTCTATGCCAGCAATGTCAACATTAACGCCAAGGCCTGTTTTGTTGGGCTGTCCAGCTACCACAACCGGGACAATATGCTGCGAGCCGTTTATGAAGGGATTGTCTTCAGCCATAAGTATCATATTGAAAAGTTATTGAAATATCGGAAGGCTCCCAAAAGCATCCGGATTGCTGGCGGGGTGGCCAAATCCCGGGTGTGGGTGCAGATGTTTGCCGATATTCTGCAGGTGCCCATCGAAGTCACCGAATGTACCGAGTTGGGGGCCCTGGGTGCGGCCATCTGTGCCGGAGTCGCCACTGGTGCCTACGAAAGCTTCAAGGCGGCTTCGGACGTGATGGTGGAAATTGCCTTTACGGCGGTGCCCAACCCGGATAAACGGGCGATGTACGAAAAGAAGTACAACCGCTACCTGAAGGTCATCAAGGCCCTGGATGGGATCTGGGACGAGTATTAAGATCAGTTCCGCTGAGCTTTGATGTCAGGATGATGCTAAAAGAGACAACGACGAAAACAAGTACCGACCAATTGTTAATCTGTTGTTTGCTGCGGGATCGGACACTAATAAGAAATAGAATTTCTTATTAGTCGCAGGCAGTCGCCAACTACAAGCCAGCTTGTGATTGGCTCGTTGCCTCCGCGCAGGCTATCGCCATGTTCGCCCCGATGCAAACAACATGATGTAACAATTGTCGGTACGGTTCGTTGCTTTGTTTTAAGAATTATTCAAATAACATCAAAGCAAGTTACTGATTTGGATGGCTGAGTGAAGATTGGAGATTAAAATGGATTTGAAACTTAACGGAAAAAACGCGATCATTACCGGGGGTTCCCGGGGGGTGGGCCGGGCGATTGCGCTGGGCTTGGCGGCGGAAGGGGTTAATGTGGTAGTCACAGCCCGGAAATCGTCGAAAGAATTATTGGAAGTGGTGGAAGAAGCCAAATCGATGGGGGTAAAAGCCTATCCTTTGGGGGCAAATATGAATAATGCCGATGATGTCCAGGTGATGATGAAGGAGGCCGAAGCACTGTTGGGGGATCTGGATATTCTGATCAACAACGCCGGGATCTGGCTGACCGGCTGGATTCAGGATATTCCCTTATCGGATTGGGAAGAGACCATGGATGTCAATCTGACAGCACCCTTTCTGACCTCTCAGTATTTTGCTAAAATCAATCTGGCCAGGCAGCGGCCCGGGCGGATCATCAACATTAATTCCCAGGCGGCCTTTAACGGTTCCACCACCGGCCATGCTCATTACGCTGCCAGCAAAGCCGGGATGGTGGCCCTGACCATTTCGATGGCCCGGGAACTATCGTCCTATGGGATTACTGTTAACGGCATCGCCCTGGGGGTGGTGTATACCGACATGATCCGGGATAAGATTGCCGCTAACCCCGGCTATTACGAAAGTCGGATTCCCATCGGGCGGGTCGCCCAGCCGGAAGATATCGCCAATATCGTCGTCTTTATGGCCTCCGAACCGGCGTCTTACCTCACTGGTACTACCATCGACGCCACTGGCGGAATGTTGATGCGGTAGCCATTATCTGCGGATGGGCGAACACGGTTCGCCACTACGAACCAGAATTTGCAGTGACGTAAAAAACTCACCAGCTGCGTTACGCATTATCTTGTAGGGGCGAATAGTATTCGCCCGAAACGTTGATCACCAACCAAATGAATGCGGTTGGGTACAACCCGTCGATACGAACCAAAATAAACAACGGCACAAAATACTCACACCACTAACGAAAGGAAATCACATGAATCATTATGACATCATCATCATTGGCGGCGGTATTACCGGTACCGCCATTGCCCATGAGTGTTCAAAATATCAATTGACGGCAGCGCTGCTGGAGCGGGGCACCGATATCGGGATCGGGGCCACCAAAGGAAATGGCGGGGTGGTTCACCCGGGTTATGATCCCACCCCAGGGAGTCTGAAAGCGAAGATCAATGTCCGGGGCGCCAACCGCTATCCGCAGCTGGCCCGGGACCTGAACTTTGGCATCATCAATCCGGGAATCTTTGTGATCGGCTTTAGTGATGCCGATGAGGCGGTGCTAAAACACAAACTGGATTTCGGCATCAAAAACGGGGTTAAAGATCTGGCGATTATTGATGCCGTGCAGATGCGCAACCGTGAGCCCCAGCTGGCCACCACTGCCAGACATGCGCTCTACGCCCCGACGGCTACTGTGGTTGATCCGTTTGAGGTGGCCATTGCTTTTGCTGAAAATGCCAAAGCCAACGGCGTCGAGATTCTGACCAGTCAGCCAGTTACCGCCATTAAAAAAAGAACGGACGGCAATTTTCTGCTGAACACCCCCGATCAGCAATTTACCTGTACTTATATCGTCAACGCCGCCGGTAATCATGCCGATGATGTGGCCAGGCTGGCCGGGATCGCTGAATACCAGATGAAACCCCGCCATGGCGATTTGCTGGTGTTGGATAAGGACATGGTTAATAAGCCCAAAACGGTGATGTTTCCCTGTCCCGGGCCGGACACCAAGGGGATTGCCTGCATACCTACGGTGCATGGTAACACCATCGTTGGTTCCACGGCCACGATGTTGGATGACAAGGAAGCCGTCAACAATTATGCGCCGGGGATTCAGGCTCTGATTGACGGGGTTCACAAGATTTTGCCAGAACTCGACGCCGCTAAGATCATCCGCACCTTTGCCGGGTTGCGGCCGGTGGTGCTGGACAACAACAATGATTTTTACATTGCCGAATCCCCGACGGTTAAAGGTTTTATCCATGCGGCTGGAATTCAGTCTCCGGGGGTGGCCTCGGCCCCGGCGATTGCCGAGCTAGTTCGGGATCTGCTGGATAATGCCGGGTTGGAAATGGTGCCTAAAGCGGATTATAATCCCTATCGGGAGAAACTGACGGTTTTTACGGAGCTGTCGCTTGCTGAACAGGATGCGCTAATTAATGAGCATCCCGCCTATGGTCGGATTGTTTGCCGCTGCGAAACGGTGACAGAAGGTGAGATTGTCGATGCCATTCACGGAGCCATTCCGGCCCACACCCTGGATGCGATTAAGCGCCGGACCCGGGCGGGGATGGGCCGTTGTCAGGGTGGTTTCTGCCAGTATAAGGTGATTGCGATTCTGGCCCGGGAGCTGGGCCTGTCGGCGGATGCCATCTGTCTTGAAGATGCCGGCTCGCAACTGCTTTGCGGGGCAGTCAAGGGAGGTGCGAAATGAAACAGTTAGACTACGACGTGGTGGTCATCGGCGGCGGCCCGGCCGGCATGGCGGCAGCTCTGAAAGCCAACGAAAAGGGCGCCACCGTGGCGATAATCGAACGCAACGACGAGTTGGGGGGGATTCTCAATCAGTGTATTCACAGCGGTTTTGGCCTCAGTTATTTCAAGCAGGAGTTAACCGGCCCGGAATACGCCGAGCTGTTTATTAACCGGGTGAAGGATAGCGATATTGATGTTTATCTGAACACCATGGTTATCGATTTAGCACCAGACCACCGGATCACCGCAGTCAATCAAGACGGCATGCTGGTTCTGGCAGCCGGGGCGATTGTGCTGGCAATGGGCTGTCGCGAACGAACCCGGGGGGCGATTAAGATTCCCGGCTCCCGACCGGCCGGAGTGCTGACCGCCGGGCTGGCCCAGCGTTATGTCAACATTGAAAACCGCAAACCAGGCGAACGCATTGTTATTCTCGGTTCCGGCGACATCGGCCTGATCATGGCCCGACGGCTGACCCTGGAAGGGATGCAGGTGCTGGGGGTTTACGAGTTGATGCCCTATGCCAACGGCCTATACCGGAACATCAAAAATTGCCTCGACGATTTTGATATCCCCCTGCATCTGTCAACCACGGTAACAAATATCATCGGCTACCCGCATCTGGAAGCAGTCGAGGTGGCTAAGGTTGATGAGAACTTTGCGGTGATTGACGAGACCCGGGAAGTGATTGCCTGTGATACCCTGTTGCTGTCGATTGGTCTGATTCCCGAGAATGAGCTGTCGCAAAATTCCGGAGTCAGCCTCAATCCCCGGACCAACGGTCCGCTGGTTGATGAAGAGCTGGCCACCGACCAACCGGGAATCTTTGCCTGTGGCAATGTTCTCCACGTTCACGATCTGGTCGACAATGTGACCCTGGAAGCTGAACAGGCCGGAACCGCTGCCGCAGTCTATGCGTTAGAGCAAAAGGCGGCGGTCAGCGAAAACAGGCCGGCCGAAAATAAAGCAACGATCACAATCAGTCCCGGCGAAAATGTCGGCTATACCGTACCGGCCAAGCTGACCATTCCGCCACAAAAGCCAATCCGGATTTTATTCCGGGTCCGAACACCTCTGGATCAGGCTGCAGTCGTGATTCACACCGGTACAGAAATCTTTTACCAGGGTAAAGTCCAGGCCTATAAACCCAGTGTGATGGAGGCAGTAGCCTTGCATCCGGAAGAACTCAACCGTCTAAACGAGTCCGACGAACCCATCACCGTATCAGTTCGAGAGGTAAAAAAATGAGACAGAAAAACATGAAACAGCAAGAAAAAATGATTAAAGAATCCGATAAAACAGCGATCAAAGTTTGCTGTACCACCTGTCCTCAGGAATGTGTGATCACGGTTTCTCTAGCAGATGGGGTAATCGACAGGGTAGAGGGACAAGGCTGTAAACGGGGCAAAAAATTTGCCGAAAAAGAGTTAACAAACCCGGAAAGAACTTTAACCACTACGATACTGGTGGAATATGGAGACAAGGTTTATCTACTGCCAGTCAAAACGGCTGACCCGATTCCTAAAAAAGATCTGGCGATGGCCATGAATGTCATCCGCAAAGCCAGACTCATCGGGCCTTGTCAGATGGGGGATGTGGTCATCTCAAACATCTGCGGTACCGGGGTGGATGTGGTGGCCTGCCGGAGTATTAAGGAGGAGAATCATGCGTGTTAATCTGACGACGATTTTAAAGCAGGCTCAGGCTGACGGAACAGGGGTGGGAGCTTTTAACACCCCTAATCTGGAAAGCGTCCGGGCGGTGATCGCAGCGGCCGAAGCCGCAAACCAGCCAGTGATCATCATGCATGCCCAGATCCATGAAAGCCTGATTCCCCTGGAAGTCATCGGCCCGGTGATGATCCGGCTGGCCGACCAGGCCCGGGTGGATGTCTGTGTCCATCTCGATCACGGTGAAGACCTGGGCTATCTGCTTCATGCCATGAAAATGGGTTTCACCTCGGTGATGTATGACGGGTCAAGACTGCCCTATGCAGAAAATTTGAGCAACACCCGGGAAATTGTCCGGGTGGCCCATTATCTCGGCGTTTCGGTGGAAGCTGAGTTGGGCCGGGTATTGCGGCCGGAAGGTGGCGGGGCTGCTGATCCCGAAGAAAAAGAGCTGACTCCGGCAGCATGCTACACCGATCCCGAGCAGGCCAGCGACTTTGTAGAGGCTACCGGAGTGGATGCCCTGGCGATTGCCTTTGGTACCGCCCACGGTCTTTACGAGGCCGAACCCTGTCTCGATTTTGAGCGGATCGCCGCCATTCATCAGCAGGTGGATGTCCCATTGGTGATGCACGGCGGTTCGGGAGTCAGTGATAGCGACTTCCGCCAGGCCATTGCTGCCGGGATCACCAAAATCAATTATTTTACCTACATGTCGCTGGCTGGGGGGCAGGCTGTCAAAACCTGGTTTGAACAGCAGCCCGGCCAGGTGCTGCGCTTTGATGAGATTGCAAAGATTGGCCAGGCGGCCATGCAGGCCGATGTGATCCGGGCTATCAAGGTGTTTCAGGGTTAACGCAATCATCTAAAGACTTGGTGGTGAATAATAATAAAAAAATCATTTGGTGTAAATAGCGCAGTTTAAAAAAAAACGGTAAGCTCCCATCAAATGGTTTTTTATTGTAGCGAATATTATTACCCTCAAAAAGGATTCAAATACGATCGAAAAATTACACAAAAAAAGGCCAACCTGAACTGAGTGCTCAGGCTAGTCAAAGAAGAAGAAAATTTATCTCAGCAAAATTGCTTTTGCCAGATATCTGAATTAAACAATGATTCAGATGAAACGATTAAACAACTGGTTCCAGTTCCGGGACAACGGGGTCGGGAGTCAGTTCAATGACCGGGATTTCAGCGACCGGATCGGTGGTGCCATCGTCAACCGGTGTGGTGACAGGATCAGTAACGGTCGGGTCACTGCTGTCGGGGCTTTCGGGTTCGACTGGATTGACAACCGGAACGTCTACTGGAGCTGGAGCCGGGGCGACAACGGTTTCCTTTTTGGGAGGCGGATTGCTGTTGCCTTTGTCAGCATTCTTCGGGGCTGCCAGCGCCGTAGCGGGGGCAGAAAGGGCCAGCGCCAGGACCAAAACGAGAAACAATCTTTTTTCATAAAAGACTTCTTTCAATTGATCTCCATTAAAAAAACTGTACGCCTAAAAAGGCATACAGTTAAAGACCCTGCGCCCTCTTCGGCAACCCGGCTGTCGTAGCAAAATGCCTTAGACCCGTGGCTTTGCGTCCCTGACTTTCACCAGGTTTGCCATTATCGGAGATATTTGATTTTATTATAAATCAGATCGCAAGCGATTGCAAGGGATAATTCAAGGTTTTGAATATAGTTAATTTGATTAAGATTTTTCGGTCCGCAAAATGGTGTTGCGGCCCTGTTTTTTAGCCTGATAGAGGAGCCGGTCGGCCGTTTCGATCAGCTCGCTGACACTGTTGTGATCCCACTCGGCAATTCCGCCGCTGATGGTCAGCTCGATGCGATCGTGGTAGAAACGGGTATCTTTGATTTTGATCCGGATCCGCTGGGCAATCTGGTAGCCCTCGTTGAGGGTGGTGTCCGGCATCACAATTAGGAACTCTTCGCCGCCATAGCGGCCCAGAAAATCGCTTTTGCGGAGGTTATCCATGATGATCTGGACAGTTTCCACCAGCACCGTATCACCAGCCTGATGGCCAAAGCGGTCGTTGACGGATTTAAAATGATCAAGGTCGATCATCATCACCGAAAAGGTCGAATAAAGTAATGGGGTATTGGCATGGATATCCTCCAGAATGTTAAAGATACAGCCCCGGTTGCAGGCTCCGGTGAGGGCATCGATGGTGGATTGCGTAAGCAGAATCGACTCCTGCTTTTTCAAAAACAGGTTGGATTCTTCCAGTTTTTTTAAGATCTGCTTGGTTTTACTGATGTCTTTTGCGTTTAAGATATAGCCGAGGATTTGCCCATCCTCGCTGCGGTAGGCAGAAATCGAGGCGATTACGGTGGTTTTCTGATGGTTGTCTTTAATCATGGTGCCTTCGATGTTTTCCAGGCGGGGGTTTAAAATCAACTTTGCCTGCAAATCACGCAGGCTGCTACTGCTGTCAAAGATGGTGTCAATCGGGCTACCGACGATTTGGCCACAGTGCTTGCCCAGAAACAGCCTAGTATATTGATTGATCCGGAGGATTTTAAGATCACTATCCATAATAATCAGAATATCACCCACCGAATCGATGACGTTTTCCAGGTAGGTTTTGGTAACCAGGGTCGACTGCAGCTTGGCCGACAGCTCATTAAAGGACTGGGTCAGCTGGCCCAGTTCGTTGCTGCCGGAAACCGGCATGAAAAAATCCAGGTTGGTGCCGGAGACCCCTTTGATCCGGTTGGTCAGGCGGATCAAAGGCTCGGTGATGGAGCGGGTCACCAGGAAATAGATCAGCAGCAGGCTAAAGACGGTGTAAGTCAGAAAGACCAGCAGGGTGGCCATCCGGGTACCGTTGATCTGGCGGATAATATCGTCATACTGATAACGGATGGCAATGACTTTCTGGGAATCGTTCATCCCACCGGGGAAGGTGTTGAGATAAATGTATTCCTGACCAAGCAGACCCAGGTCGCCTGGTGTGATCTGGTTGGTGCCATTACTGATGACGGTATCAATCATGGCGATCCGGGTCGGGTCGGTTTCGGTTTGACCACTACCCAGCATGATGTGGTTTTTGTCATATACAGTGATATCGGCAATAAAAGGGTTATTGTCCTGAACGGTTTTTTCCATATCGGTATAGTTTAGCTGGGTAACATACTGTGACAGTGATCCGGGTGAAATGCCTACCTCCAGGACATAACGATGATCAGCGGTGGGGATATAACCCCACTTGCGCAACTCCCCGGTGATTAAATCGGTGGTGACATGGGAGATTTCCGGATCATGCCCCTGGCGCAGCTCGGTGAGGGTCTTAAAAAAATCCGGCACCGTTTTAAAATCAATGCCCATGGCGCTGGGGAAGGTAGTCCGTATGATGATGCCGTTTTCATCAATGATATAAAGATCCAGATTATTGTGGTAACGGGCTTTGATGGCATCCAGATCGATGGTAGATACGTCACCCTGTTTGGCCGCATATTCGGCATTAAACAGAGTAAGACTTTCGGCCATCATCTCATCATAATAGGTGGACACCAGTTCGTAGCTTTTTTCAGTGCTGATGATGGTGTCAATGATGTTGATCCGGGTCTGGTTGATGGCCAGCTGGGTATTACTAAGAATTCCATTGCGGATGCTGTTGTAGTTGATCATCGCAAAGAGAAAATAGAGCGGTGTAATGATCGCAACCAGGACAATCATCATCGAGTATTTAATGGAAAGATTGCGAAATTTCATAAAGTCCTTCCTTTCATGATCGAAACATCCAGAAAATGCCGTGGTGCTGATTAAAAAAGGGCGGCGGCGCCAAAGCAGCCGTCGCCCTTATTGAGGGGAAAATAGAAAGTTGGCAATCATAGCGAAATCCGGGCAAACTGCTCCCTGCTGGTGGTCAGATGCTGACATTTCTTTTTGTAGGGAGAATGTTTGTGATTAAATTCCCTGGCCAGGATCAGGGTGTTAAGTTCATCCACACAGGTCAGAGAACCCTGATGATATTTCAGGGACTGATAAAGATTATTGCTGACCAGACAGTCGGACAGGGCCCGGTGGGCATTGGTATTCTGAATGGCGCATTTTTCACACAGTGAGGTCAGTTGTGAATTGAGAACCGAACGCTGCCGTTCCCGGAATAATTCCCGGATATCGATAAAATCGTTGGTGAGATCATGATTGATATAAAGTTTACAGTGATCATACAAAAAATTGACATCGGCATTGACCTTATGGCCAATTAAAACAGTGTCACCGATAAACGCAGTAAAGGCATAAAGCACCTCAGTGATGGGGGCCGCATCAACAAGCATGTTATTGGTGATCCCTGTCAGGCTGGTGATATAAGCACTGATGGGGTTGCGGGGTTTACAAAGCATCTGAAAAACCGAAACGATTTTATCATCCCGCACCTTGACGGCGCCGATTTCGATGATTTCGCAGTTTTGGGGGCTGAATCCGGTGGTTTCGATGTCAATAATGACATAATGATCGGGAAAGTCAATCAGGCTGTTGCCTTTTTTTTCTCTCAGGGTTCCATATTTGTTCATTGGTATTCTCCTAACAAGTTACGGTAAAGTGATTCGTTTATTTTGTTATATTTATAACCAATCAGGCGGCGAATAATCATCATGGCAAGACAAAAAAAAAATAATCGTTGCCGATAAAAGTGTGTCAAGCCCAGCAGACCCGGTTTTTTTAGCCGGATGGTCATTAGCTAGGGTAAAATTTAGAGCAATTTTAGCGCACGATTCGCAATGTACAGTTGTGGAAAAGTGGTCACATATTTTGATTAAGAAAGTGTTAAGTCAAAAAAAAGCCGCTGCCGGAAAACAGCAACGCTTCTTTTCGGCACCATTTAAAATGATAAAAATGGGGATTCTTAGCCAATTGTGTGAAAAAAACCGGATTTGCTGTGTGCTGCCCACAACCTTAGTTATTTTACCAAAAAAAAATTCATTGTCAAGGACTTTTCAAGCCCAGCTCAGCAATTTAATTAGAGTATCTAATGACAAGAATTTATCTGTTAATAAGTTTATATTCATGCTATACTAGGGGTGGTCATGAAAACGCCATCACGGTGGCCAGGTTGATCATTATGAAAATGACAGTTCAGCCAGGAAAGAGGTAACCAAAGCAAAAGCGACACAGCGGTTTATTCCTCTCACGAAAGCGGTTATTAATGACGCGAACAGCGTCTTTTATAAAAACTTTATGAGAGGATGGCAAATGGTTATGAGTGTATTGGAAAATGCGTTAGTGACGACCCGTGACGCACACAGTGTCGACAAACAACTTGCGATGTTTCGGGTACGATGTCCACTGCGGGCGGGATGCCCCAATTATGGGGGAATCAAGCGAAAGAAAGAAAAACGGCGTTGTTACGGACGACTTTTTGACCTAGCCGATACCAATGGCGTCGTTTGGCTCCGGTTTCGGTGTCAGCAAAAAAAACAGGTCATGGTTATCCGGCAGATGGGTTCACAAATCCTGTACTGGGACGAGGGCCAAAACGATCCGCACATGGGGCTTCCCTCTGCGTTTACTCCGATCCGATGTCCGGTTTGCGGACGGTGGATACTCGATGTTTATCACGAAACGGGCACTTTCTTACTGGAATTCAAATGCCCAACTCACAAAGCGATTGTCAGCTGGTACCGCGAAAGCCCCGGCTCTGAAAACGACTGTGCGTAAGTATCGGCACAGCGTTCGTTGAAAAAAACCACATTGATCCCACGACTTTATCAATTTAATATAGCATGCAAAAGAAAATATACATACTGAGTTAAACTGGACCAGATGAGTCACTAAACTACCGGATGTTTCTTAAAATAATCGTCAGACGATGACTTTTTTAAGAGCATCCGGTTTTTTGTTGGCGGCCCGGAGATCGATGTGAAAAACCACAAAAAAAGTAGAAAAGAGGAAGAATGATGACACAACAGACAAAAAAACCAATGACGTGTAAGACACTAATCAGTGTGGCACAGCTCGCGGCCTACATTAAGGGGGCCACGACGGTGGCCTTTGATTTAGACTTTAGTCTGTTGAGCACGCAAAACGTGCGAAATAATAAACCACCTGCTATGCGGGTGGTGGGCAAAAGGGTTATACCCAAAAATCACCTTTCCATGTAAGATAGAGATGTTCAGGCTCTA
>NZ_MJUY01000022.1:0-42523 GCF_002237635.1 Acetobacterium sp. MES1 | reverse complement strand
GGGGCAAGCAAAAGTGGCAAAGGCCATAGAGCCTGAACGAAGTGAAGGCCAGCGTCTTGAGGCGCCGGCCGGTAACAGAGGCTTATAGCCTCAGAGCAAACCACCCGTTAGACGGGTGGTGCTGATTGGAGGGAAAATGAATCTAGACAACAAACGGATCGCATTTTATGGCAAGGGCGGGATTGGTAAATCGACGATTGCTGCCAATGTATCGGCAGCGCTGTCAAAGGCTGGTAAAAAGGTCCTCCATATCGGCTGTGATCCAAAATCGGACTCGACCCGGATTCTGATGAAGCGACGGATTCCCACCGTCTTGAAAACACTCAAGGAAAAAGGGGAGCAGCTGAATCAAGCAGATATTTTGTTTACGGGGGTCTACGGTGTCACCTGTGTTGAAGCCGGCGGCCCGGAACCAGGGGTTGGTTGTGCCGGGATGGGTATTTCGGCGGTGATCGAGACCCTGGAAAAGCTGGACGTCTTTACTATGGACTGGGATCTGATTGTCTATGATGTGCTGGGTGATGTGGTCTGTGGTGGTTTTTCGATTCCGATGCGTAGGCAATGTGTTGATGCGGTTTATATTGTGACCTCGTCGGAATTTATGTCGTTGTACGCCGCCAATAATATTTTAAAGGGCATTGCGCACTACGAAACCCCGGCCCAAAAACTATTTGGTGGCTTTATTCATAATCGCTGGTCGTCTCAAACTGATAAAGAGGTGGTTGATCATTTTATCCAAATGACCGACAGCCGTCTGTTGGCCTCAATTGAACAAAACCAGGCGATTAAGCTGGCCGAGTATCAAAGAAATACCATGATTGAGGCCGCTCCCCTGGCCCCTCTTTCACAGGTCATTGAAACCTTGGGGAAGGATCTGTTTTGCGAGGTTCCAGCCTGTGATTCCCGTCCGCTAGATGATGACGCAATGGAATCCCTCTTTGATTTTGTTTCCGCAAAGAACCAGGAAATCACCAGATGAGCAGTATTACCATTGAAGCGTCGGTCAATAATTTAGGTGATATGGAATTGGCCAAACGAATTTTTGAGATACCAGACACCTTAGTAGTAGCCATCGGACCGCCAGCCTGTATTCGCATTTTATACTTCAGGGCCTTGGAATGCGGGCACTTGTCCAAGCTCAAACTCATACCCATTGGTGCATTGGATTACACCTTTGGGGATTATCTGAAAAAAATCAAGGGAGCTATTGCAGCGGCGTTACAAAAAACCTGCTATCAGGGTATTATTCTCTATGTTTCTTGCCCCGATCTGCTTTGCCAAACCGATTTTGATCGGATGGTTCAGGAACTTGATAATCCCCAACAGATACCGGTCGAGATTTTCAAACGTGGTCCCATGGAGAAACGAAAAACCAGCCCCTCCCAACGTTTAGATAAGATTGCAGCAAAAATCGCGGACTTTGTTAAGACCCGGCCGCTGGTTTTATCAAAAAATGAAGCGGTTTGTGAGTTGCCGCCGCTGGCCGCAGATTATACGGGAGTACTTTCTTTATTCCCCGATGATCCGGCTGTTTGTCAGTTTTTGATGACCGGCTCCGGCTGCGCAAACTGTCCCAGTTCCATTGATAAATTGAATCACAACATGTTTATTTTTTCCCGCTTTGATGACTTGCAGGCGGTTTATGGCTGCACAAATGACATCGGTGAAGCCATTACAAAGCACTTTCAAATGTACCACCAAACCAAAGAGAGTGAATTATTGCTATCCATTGGCACACCGGTTACCTATATGACCGGGATGAATGATCATTCTTTACAAGGCTGTGATCTGTTTGCGACAACCGCTAGGATTGAGACCAACGGTTTTCAGACCGCCGAAGAAGGGGTCGCCATGGCGCTGTTAAAAATCGCCAAAGCGACGCTTAAAAAAATCGAAACCCGCAAAAAACGGATCAATCTTATTGGTTATAATCCTTTTTTATTTGGGACAAGGCAACACTTTCATGAAATTGAAACCTGCCTGACGTCCCTGGGCTATACGGTGAATTTTCTCGGTTATGAGAGTCTGGATTCGTTTAAAATGGCAGCAGAAGCTGAGCTGAATCTCGTTTTTTCCAGACACGGTCTGAGTTTGGCAAAATGGATGGCGGAGGTGTTTGAAATTCCCTATCATTTTGCGATGCCGATCGGCATTGATGGCTTTAATCAGTGGCTCAGAGCCGTCGGTGAGTTGTTAAAGACTGTGGTCCCGGCATCGTATTACATAAATAGAGCGCCGCAGCCATTCCCGAACATTCGAGTACTGCTGCTGGGCGAAAATGAAATTCTGGATCAGCTTGTAACAACGATCCCCAATGATTTTGGGATTCCAACCATTCGGGCAAGCAAAATTACGGATCAGGAATTATCGCAAATGAAGGTTACCCACATCATTGCTGATCCGCTTTATCAAAATAGAATCAACATGATGTCATATCAATTTATCCCCATGCCCTATCCCAGCCTCAGCGGTAATACGTATATAGAGTTGGAGTATCAATACATGGGACAAACAGGTTATGCTTATTTAAAGCGTTTCTTTACAAATGAAGTGACAGCTTAAATTAAGAATAAAATAAAAATTTGAGGAGTAGAAGAGATGAAAAAAAGATTGTTATTGGTTATCTGTATCGGTCTGTTTATGTGTATCGCCATGGCTGGCTGCGGCAGTCAGATCAAGGAGTCGGAAAGTAAAACACCCGAAAAACTGACAGCGGTGATGGATCAGGGTGGCAATGAGGTGCAATTACCGGAAACTATAACCAAGGTTGCCATTACTCCGATTCCCTGGGCGTCAGCGATGTGGACCATTGACGGCGGCAGCGAGCGGATCGTATCGATTAATCCCAGCGCAATGGCACAATATAAGGGCAGCTTTATGCCCACCCTTGACCCGGCTTTTGCCTCTATTTCAACAGCCGAAATCACCAAAGATTTTGCCATCAATGTGGAAGCCTTGATGAACTTAAAGCCGGAAATCGCCTTTATCTGGAATGATCAGACAGCCGAAGCTGAACAATTAAAAGCGGTCGGGATCACCCCGGTGATGCTGAATTATGCGGAAAACCTGGAAGACTTGAAAAAGGATCTGCTGCTGGTTGGTCAGGTCTTGGGTAAAGAAGAAGCAGCTGAAAAACTGACAGATTATCATACCGAGGTCGAAAATTATTTTATCGACAAAAAAGCCAAACTTGATACTGTGACAAAAAAGAAAGTGTTGTATTTGCAGAACAGTAAACTCAGTGTGGCTGGGGCGAAAAACATCAATAATTATTTGTTAGAGTTAACTGGTGGCACCAATGTCGCATCCGGACTCGATAAGAAATGGTCGGAAGTGAATATGGAGCAAATTATGGAATGGAATCCGGAAATCATCTATCTGTCAAATTTTGATGAAACAATGCCGGAAGACCTGTATCAAAATAAAATAGAAGGTCAGGATTGGAGCAATATCGATGCAGTAAAAAATCATCGGGTTTATAAAACACCAGTTGGGATTTTGCGTTATGATGCCCCCTGTGTGGAAACACCACTGATGCTTAAGTGGATGGGTAGTATTCAACAACCGGAACTGTTTAAAGATTACGATCTCCGTAAAGATTTGAAAGCTTTTTATAAAGAGTTCTTTGCCTATGATCTGACCGATGAAAATATTGATACGATTTTGAAAGTTGATGCGAATAAATAAGTCGGCCCAACCGCAAAATCAGAAAGTTGTAGTGAATGTTTAAAAATATCAGTATTAAAGAAAAACGTATGAATTTTTCAGCCTTGCTGGTGCTGTTAGTGATTATTTTAGGCGCCCTGGTGATTGTTTCATTATGCTTGGGACGCTTTCCCATCTCAATTCCAGAAGTGATCCATGTGCTGGCGGCCAACATTTTACCGCTGCCATCAGTCGGGGATGCGAATGTGGAGAGTGTGGTTATGACGCTGCGTTTCCCCCGGGTGGTGGCAGCGATTCTGGTGGGTGGTTCATTGGCCTTGTCTGGGGCGGTGTATCAGGGGGTTTTTCAAAACCCTCTGGTTTCCCCGGATTTACTGGGGGTGTCTTCCGGCGCCTGTGTCGGAGCCGCCATTGCGATTTTAATCGGGATCGGAACCTTTGGTATTCAGATTGGGGCCTTTGTCGGCGGTATTCTGGCGGTGGCGTTGACAACAACGGCGCCGAAGCTGATTAAAAACAGCTCCAACATGATGCTGGTGATGTCAGGGATTATTGTCGGGGGATTGATGAGCTCAATCATGGGGATCATCAAATATATTGCTGATCCGGAAACCGAACTGGCTGAAATAACCTATTGGCAGATGGGTAGTATTGCCAAGGTGTTGCCAAAGAGTATCCTGATGGTGGCACCGGCGATGATTGTGGCAATCATTATTATCATGATTCTGCGTTGGAAAATCAATGTGTTGTCATTAGGCGAAACGGAGGCCCGAAGCCTGGGGATCAATGTGAAAACCACCCGGCGGATTGTCATTATCTGCGCCACCTTGTTGACGGCCAGTTCTGTTTGTATCAGCGGAACAATCGGCTGGGTTGGTCTGGTGGTGCCGCATCTGGGGCGATTGATAGTCGGCCCCAACAATATGAAATTATTACCGGTTTCTTTCGTTTTGGGAGGAATCTTTTTGCTGATGATTGACACCATTGCCAGAACCATCACCAGCGCCGAACTACCGCTGAGTATCTTAACCGGTTTGATTGGCGCACCATTCTATTTTTATCTGTTAAAAAAAGAGAGGATGAATCTGTCATGAATTTAAGGATCACTGAACTGGGCTTTGCCTATCCCAACGGCAAACAGATTTTTACAGAGGTTGATTTCAGTCTGAAAAAGGGCGAAATCTTCACCATCTTGGGGCCCAACGGTGCTGGAAAATCGACCTTGCTGAATTGCATCGGCAATCTGAGTGAGCCGACACAGGGGGGCATCTTCTTAGAAGAGGATAATATTAAAGATCTGACGCTGCGCCAGTTTGCTAAGCGGGTTGCCTATGTGCCCCAGATCCACCAGCCGACCTATGCCTTTACCGTTGAAGAATTTGTTGCCATGGGCCGAACCCCCTATTTAAGTGCCTTTAAAAAACTGGGGCATCAGGATCAGCGGATGATTGAAGAAGCCATGGAACTGGTCAGGATCACCCATCTTAGGAGCAAAGCCTATACGCAGATAAGCGGTGGGGAACGACAGCTGGTAACCATTGCCAGAGCCATTGCCCAGCAACCGGACTTTATTTTACTGGATGAACCTACCGCCCATCTGGATTTCGGGAATCAGATCAAAACCATGAAGCTGGTTAAGAAATTGTCGGATCGCGGCTATGGCATTATTATGACAACCCATAATCCGGATCAGGTGTTTTTTATCGGTGGTCGAGTCGGGGTGCTTAATCGCTCGGGGGTCTTTGAAATCGGCGTGGTGGAGCAGTATTTATCCGAAGATTTGTTAAGTCGACTCTACAATGAACCGGTCCATCTGTTTTACTCAAATCAACTGCATCGTAATATCTGTACTGCTGGGGCTTAGATATTTAGATTTGGGGCAGGGATATGATTTTTATACTAATTTCACAATATGTTATTGACAAATGTTAATAATTAGAGTAAACTAACGTCAGCTTAATCGTATTATAAAAGGTAGCCAATGAGGCATTTTCTCCTTGAAAGGAGTTGTGTTTTGTTGGCTTTTTTTGCACAGGCGAATTAACAGAATCTTAAGGAAATTGCTCAGACTCGATTTGAAAAAAGGGCTGTCACTTTTGAAAAGTGTCGTAGGAGTAAAGTGTCTTTGTTGTATTGGTAAAAACAGTTTAATATTGATATCAACTATGTGTCTGAAGACTCACTTATGTGGGTCTTTTATTTTTTGAAAATTTAAGGAGAAAAGAAAAATGAATCAGGAATTATGGGAAAAATCAGTTGAATTTCATGGACATCATTGTCCTGGGTTGGCCATTGGCGTCAGAGCTTCACAGGAAGCGATTAAGGCACTCAACATCTCTTTTTCAGAAGATGAAGATGTGGTGTGTATCACCGAAAACGATGCCTGCGGTGTTGATGGGGTGCAGGTTATTTTAGGCTGCAGCGTGGGAAAAGGCAATCTGTTGTTTAGAAATCGGGGGAAACAGGCTTTTACTTTTTTTAATCGCAACAGTGGCGAAAAAATCCGTCTGGTTTTAAAAGCTTTGCCGGAAATGGAACGGGATGAAATGGAAGCGTTCATTTTAAATGAGCCCGACGCCAGCAAGATCTTTGACTTTAAAACCCCGGATTATGAGCTGCCGGAACGGGCCCGGATTTTTCAAAGTGTGATCTGCGAGGAATGCGGTGAAAAAACGGCCGAGCATATGATCCGGCTGGAAAACGGCAAGAAAGTTTGTGTTGATTGCTCGAATCCCTACACCCGAGGTTTTTAATTAATTTTTGAGTGGGAAATGCAGTGAGTTGAAAGAGGAGAAAAGTAATGAAAAATAGAATAAAAAAAGTGGCGATCATTTTGTTAAGTTTAGTGATGATGGTATCTTTTGCGGCCTGCAGCAATGCAAAAGCAGATGATACCGAAAGTAAAGAAGCAGAGGCCACCACAAAGGTAGTAACCGACAGCCTCGGCCGTCAGGTGGAAGTGCCAGCCGAAATTGACAGTGTTGGTTCCCTTGGGGTGATGCGGCTGTTAACCTACATGGATGCCGTTGATCTGGTTAAAGGTGGAACTGATATGGACAATGTTCAGGTGTTAACCCGTCCTTATACCCTGGTTAATCCAAATTTTGCCAGTTTAACGCAAATTGGGCAGGGTGGTTCCGGTGGTATTGTTCCTTTTGACGAAGAAATCGTTAAGTTGGCACCCGATGTCATTTTTGTCGTGTCGGATTATACCCAGTCTGATGAGTTGCAGGCAAAAACCGGTATTCCGGTGGTGGCCGTAGCCAGCCCCGGCTTATTTGATGGAAAAATGAGTGCCTCCATGGATCTAATTGGTCAGGTATTGGGCAAAGAAGATCGGGCCAAGGAAGTCAATGAGTATATGGATCAGGCACAAAAAGATCTCAATGACCGCACCAAAGATATTCCGGAAGCCAGTCGACCCAGTGTTTATAATGGCGCTCTGAATTTCAAAGGCAAACACGGCTTTGACGGCACCAGCGGGAATTATGGCCCCTTTGTGGCCATCAATGCCAATAACGTGGTCGACCAAACCGGTCAAAAATCGGCCTTCTCCATTGACCTTGAACAGGTTCTGGCCTGGAATCCGGAGATCATTTTCCTGAATCCGGAAAATATGGATCTGGTCAACGAACAATACACCCAGAACCCGGATTTCTTTAATTCCTTGCAGGCGGTTCAGAATAACAAGGTTTACACCCAATTGGCATATAATAATAACTACACCAATGTCGAAATTGCCCTGGCCGATGCCTATTATGCCGGTACCATTATTTATCCCGATAAATTTAAAGATGTCAATATTGAAAAGAAAGCCGATGAAATTTTTGAGTTTCTGCTGGGCGAAAAATTATATGCTAAATATACGGCAGCGGGACAGGGCTTTGGTCCACTGACAATTGGAAAATAATGGTTAATCAAAAAAAGACAGCCTGCGGCGTCAACTATGATCAATACATCTACCGTAAGATTCTGACGATCGTGATTCTGGTGATACTGACATTTCTAACCGCACTTTTTGCGATCACCGCCGGTTCGGCTGATATTCCGGTTACCGAAGTGTTAAAGGCCTTATTCGGATTGGGTGCCGCCAAAAATGTATTGGTTACCGTCAACATCCGTCTGCCCCGGATTCTGATGGCCATCGTCGGCGGGATTGGCTTGGCAGCGGCTGGCTGTGTCATGCAGAGTATCTTAAAAAACCCCTTGGCATCATCATCTACCCTGGGGATCTCCCAGGGGGCTTCCTTCGGGGCGGCCATTGCTATCACCTTCCTGGGTGGTGGTGCCGTTATGGGGAACACTGCCGATGCGGTGACCGTCAACAACCCCTATTTAACCAGTATCTGCGCTTTTATTACCTCGATGTTTGTCACTTTTGTGATTTTGGGTTTATCGAAAGCCCGCAAGGCATCTCCTGAAACTATGATTCTAGCCGGGGTGGCCCTCAGTTCCTTGTTTGCTGGTGCTACGGCGCTACTGCAGTACTTTTCCTCAGATGTTCAGATGGCCGCCATTGTCTTTTGGACTTTTGGCGATCTGGGCCGGGCCAGTATGCAAAATATCCAGGTGGCGGCAATAGTGACGGCCGGAGCGCTGATTTATTTCATGTTTAACCGCTGGAACTACAACGCCCTGGAATGTGGCGAACATACCGCCACCGGCTTGGGGGTTAATGTCTCCCGGGTACGGCTGATTGGGATGACGGTCGCTTCGCTGACGGCGGCGACGATTGTATCTTTTGTGGGGATTATCAACTTTATTGGTCTGATTGCTCCCCATATCATGCGGCGCTTTGTTGGCAATGATTACCGTTATCTGCTGCCGGCATCAGCCCTGATGGGGGCGCTGATGCTATTGATTAGCGATACCTTTGCCCGGTTAATTATTTCACCGATCATTCTGCCCATCGGAGCCATTACCTCATTCCTGGGGGCTCCGCTATTCTTATATCTGATATTTAAAGGAGTGAGTCACAATGCTGAAAATTGATGCTTTGGAATTTGGTTATCGATCCAACCGAAAAATTCTGGATCGCATTGAATTTGATGTTGCTAATGGCGAATGCGTCGCGATTCTAGGCAATAACGGGGCGGGCAAAAGCACCATGCTAAAGTGTCTGAATAAGATTATCGCACCTCAAAAAGGCCGGGTCGTCGTCAATGAGGTCGATATTCTCAGGATGACCCGCCTGGACATTGCCAAAAATACTGCCTATGTTGCCCAGAAAAGTGAAGGGAGTCAAATAACGGCTTATGATGCTATTTTATTAGGGCGCAAACCCTATATTAAACTGGCGCCGAAAAAAGAAGATTACGAAATAGTTGAAACGATTATTGCCAGTATGGGATTGGAACAATTATCACTGCGTTATATCGATGAGTTAAGCGGCGGTGAACTGCAAAAGGTGATGATTGCCCGGGCTCTGGCCCAGGAACCGAAAGTGCTGCTGCTTGATGAGCCCACCAGCTGCCTGGATTTAAAGAACCAGCTGGAGGTACTAAAGCTGATTCAGAATATTACCAAAGAAAAAGAGATAGCGGTGGTCATTGTCATCCACGATTTAAATTTGGCGCTGCGATACTGTGACAGGTTTCTCTTCTTAAAAGACAGTGAAATTTTCTGTTACGGTGGTTTGGACATAATGACCTCCGAAAACATTGGCGCAGTCTATCAGGTGCCGGTGGTTGTGGAATCCTATCAAAATCAGAAAGTCGTGATCCCTTTAACGTAAAAAGAAAAGCTCTGGTTTGCATGTTGAATCAGAGTTTTTTTTATTGCCGTTGAGCTAAATAATACGATTGTCGCCTTTGAAGAATTCTGATAAAATGAATAAAAAACCAAAAGGAGGGCTTTTTATGTCAGCATTCAAAAACACCGCACCGGTCGTCTGGTTATTGATATCCATTGCCGTATTTATTGGCGGCATGATTATGCTTTTGGACGTGAAATTGGCCTGGGATATTATTATCACCGGCATATCGATTATGTTAGTCGTCGTTGGAGTGATGTACCTGTCAGCCATTTTTTTAAAAAAAGATGAAAGCAAGCTAAAAGAGTTGGGAATCGGGTTATTGTGCCTGTTTGGGGGAATTTTTACCTACGCCAACCCGCAATTTTTGAAAGTGCCGTTTAGTTTCGCTATTGGTATGCTGGGAATCATTATCGGTTGTTTTGTTTTAATCAGTAGTTTGAAACTTAAGAGCGATGGAGCCTCCTGGGGCTGGACCATGCTGGTGGCCCTGGTTTATATCGGGTTGGGGATTGATATGGCCTTTTTTGCCACCACCGGCCGGATTTTTGGCATCATTTTTGGAGTATATCTGATTTTCTTCGCTTTTAATATCTTCGGCGATGCACTGGTCAGTTTAATGAAACACAATAGCGGCGCTCAAAAAGCCAAGAAGCACATGCGGGTCACCCTGCCTCTGGTATTTGCGGCTTTTTTACCGATGCGGATGTTAAAAAAGGTCAATCAACTGGTTGAAGAAGAACCGGATGCGCTGTTGTTATTGGAAGACCACAGCATTGAACGAACCACCGATATGGAGATATTTATCCACACCCGAGAAGGCCTGATTCCGGGAATGGGGCATGTGGATGCCTCAATGGGGGAGTGCGTTTACAGCTATGGCAATTATGATGATTCCACCTGGAAATTAGGAGGATTCTTAGCTGATGGTGTGTTGGTGGAGATGCCTAAAGAGGAACATGTAAAACAAGCCCTGAAAGTTGAAAAGAAAATTTTAATGGGATATGGTTTGTCGCTGACTCCGGAACAAAAAAGTGGGGTTCAGGAACAACTGGAAAAATTGCTTTCGCAAACAATGCCCTGGGAACCCAAAGCAGAACAGGCCGATAAAGGTGAAATAGCAGGCGAGCCGAGAGATTTTTCCGATGTTTCCAGTCAGCTTTATAATGATGCCAAAGCAAGTTTTTATAAATTCAAACAGGGCAATGAATTTAAAACCTATTATGCCCTGGGAACCAATTGTGTTAAACTGGTCGATACCATTGTCGGTAAAACCGGGATTGACCTGATCAAGGTCAATGGCATCATCACCCCCGGCGCCTATCTCGACTATCTGGATCGGCTTTATGACCGCGGCGATTCGATTGTGGTTTCCCGCACGCTTTATCAGGATATCGAAAATAATATGGCAAAAGATAACCGTGTCAGTTCGGTGTAAAAGTTGTGAAACCGTGCAATTAAATGTTACAGCAGTTTGAAATGGTTATTGGTGTATTCAATGATGCCTTCTTTCTGAAGCTTGGAAAGCACCCGGGATAAGGCAGAGCGATCCACACATAAAAAATCGGCCAGCTCATTGCGGCTAAAGGGAATCTCAAAAGCGAGGTTTCCTTTTTTTTCGGCCTGCAGCGACAAATAGGAGAGGACCTTGTCCTGAATGGTTCGACGGGATAACAGCTGATTCTTATTACTCAGCAGAATGTTTTTACGGGCCAGAATTTTTAGCAGGTTTTCGATCAGGTGATTGTGAAAAACGCAGGAGTTGGGGCAGGTATTGATAATCCGTTCGATGCCCAGAAACATGACACTGGCGTTGGTCTTGGCAAGCACCGTTACGGGACTTTCTTTAATCCCGGCACTGGCAAAGGCTTCGCCGAAAATATGGCTGGGGCTCAGTTCGGTAAGAATCGAGCGATTGCCATAATAATCCTCTTGAATAACCTGAACTTCTCCCGATAGAATAACCCCGACTGCGGGAACTGGTTGGCCGGTTAGCAGGATGATTTCCCCCCGATCATAGGTTTTTACCTCGCCACCGAGACACTGCAGCATGGCTTCGAGATTTTCATCAATGCCATCAAATAGTTTAACTTTTCTTAAGACTTCGATATTTTTATCCATATTTTCCCTTTGTGTTGCATATGCAACGGTAGTTTTGGGTAGATTATATTATGATTAGCTCAAGAAATCAATACATGATATTTCAAGGAGGAAAAAAAGATGATCCGAAAAATAATTTCGATAGATGAACAAAAATGTAATGGTTGTGGCTTATGTGCCGAAGCCTGCCACGAAGGCGCCATTGGTATGGTGGATGGGGTGGCCAAGCTACTGCGCGATGACTACTGCGATGGATTGGGGGATTGCCTGCCCAGCTGTCCCACTGGGGCGATTACCTTTGTGGAACGGGAAGCAGCTGCCTATGACGAAGCTGCCGTGCTGGAAAATATGAAAAAGAAAGAAATGGCTCAAAACAGTGGCGAGAAAAAAGCTGGTGGTTGCCCCGGAACGCATGCAAAAACGATTGTCCGGGAAAGTGCAGCAGCGGATGATGGTTTGGAACCACTGGCCTGTGGGTGTCCGGGCTCCTCGTCCAAGGCGATTGTTCGAGAGTCAGCAACAGCGCCGGAATCAACGGAATCGGCTGCTCCGGAGTCACAATTGCGACAATGGCCAGTGCAGATTAAATTAGCACCGGTTAATGCCCCCTATTTCAATGGTTCACATCTGCTGATTGCGGCAGATTGTACCGCCTATGCCTATGCGGATTTCCATAATCGCTTTATTAAAAATAAAATCACATTGATTGGATGTCCAAAACTGGATGCCGTTGACTATGCTGACAAGCTGACGGAAATAATAAAGCTTAATGACATCAAAAGTGTGACAGTGGTGCGGATGGAAGTTCCCTGTTGCGGTGGTATAACAGCAGCCGTGACCACGGCTCTTCAGAATTCCGGAAAAATGATTCCCTGGCAGGTGCTAACCGTCACAACAGACGGAAAAGTGCTGGAAAATGTCTAAAATACCATCGTAAAAAAACAACGAATTACAGAAACGGGTGGAGACATTATCCATGTGGTTTCGGCAAAAGAACAATCCATGAAGCATTTGATTGATATTTTTCTGCTGCCGTGGAAGTCTCTCACGATGAATGAACACGGATTTGTTTTCAATAAGTGACCTACTGATAAAAATTTGTCCTCAAATTTATTGCCTAAAAAATACGGCCATATCCCGAATCTCCGGGGATATGGCTTTTTTTCGATCAGAATAAACAAAGGAAGGACCATGGCAATGAGAAATTAAATGAATTTCAGATCATGGAAGGTCAGATCTGATGCAAAAAAAACGCAGGTCTTATCATGGTTTCGTAAACCTTTGCAAAAATTGTTTAGAAATATTTTGCAAAGGCCTTAATTTGTGCTTTAAGTGATAAAGTTATGTTGTAAAATCAGAATGATTATGATATGATAGCCCTGTCGATACATATATATACAAGTTGACAAAATACGAATTTTTCCTGTTGAAAAATCAGTGATAATAACATACACTGTTTAAAGAAAATTGACCGGAGAAACGATAATGGAGGAAAATATTATGGCTTTTAATATTGCAGTTGCAGGTAAAGGTGGCGTTGGTAAAACAAGTCTTACTGGTATGCTTATTGAATATTTAGTTGCAGAAGGTCTGGGTCCTATTTTAGCAGTAGATGCGGACGCCAATGCAAACCTTAACGAAGTACTGGGGGAAGAAGTTGATCTTTCCATCGGTGAGATCAAAGAAGAAGTAAATCGGGCTGAAATGGAAGGTGTGCCACTGCCTCCCGGTGTAACGAAAACAGACTTTTTAAGACTTCGTTTAAATCAGGCAGTTGCTGAAGGAAATGGTTATGACCTGCTGGTTATGGGTCGCAGCCAGGGAGCCGGTTGTTACTGTTACGTTAACGGAATTCTGAAAACGCAAATTGATATGCTGGCAACAAATTATCAATATATCATCGTCGATAACGAAGCGGGGATGGAACATCTAAGTCGCGGAACTCTTGGTAAAATTGATATGCTGATTCTGGTCAGTGACTGTTCACGTCGTGGTATTCAGGCCGTTGGCCGAATTAAAGAGCTGGTTACCGAACTGAAACTAAAAGTACCGGTGATCAAGCTGATCGTTAACCGGGCGCCTGATGGCGTTTTAAACGAAGGAACCGCCGAAGAAATCAAAAATCAGGGCCTTGACCTGATTGGGGTTGTGCCATTGGATCAAAATGTTTTTGAATATGATGCCTATGGTAAACCACTGGTTCAGTTACCTGCTGATTCACCAGCCAAGGTTGCCTTAAGAGATATTGTCAAGAAACTGGAAATTATCAAAAACGGCAAAAAATAGATCTGAAATAACAAACGGGGCTGGTATCCAGCCCTTTTAGACGGAAACTGCGGAAAAGGGGAGATTGTTATATGAAAAAGGTACGATTTAATATTAAAGGAAAAAGAACGGTTGATTTAATTGCAAGCGATGGAGAAAACTTACTGGAAGCAGCCAGAAGAGCCGGTGTCATGATTGACTCACCCTGCAGCGGGAATGCGACCTGCGGTAAGTGCAAGGTGAAGATTGTATCGGGTCAGGTTAA
The DNA here is from genome assembly GCF_002237635.1 of Acetobacterium sp. MES1. Taxonomy (NCBI): domain Bacteria; kingdom Bacillati; phylum Bacillota; class Clostridia; order Eubacteriales; family Eubacteriaceae; genus Acetobacterium; species Acetobacterium sp. MES1. Next base: position 28,475 of record NZ_MJUY01000022.1, on the reverse strand, counting down.
AACCGAAAAAACCAGACATATTTCTGAGGAAGAAATGGCCAGTGGGATCGTTCTTTCCTGTAATGCAACGATCATTGAAGATATCGAGGTGGAAGTACCAGATTTAGCATCTTCTTTTGTAAACGAAATGCAGATTACCGATCTATCAAACAATGAAAATGAAAACATCAAGTATGTTCGAAAAAAAATGATCAAAGAAGGCATGACTAATCAGAGCCGATTGTGGTCGGAAATTATTCAGTTGCCATGCCCCACTATTGAAGACAATTGTGCGGATGAAGATCGGCTGAAGCTTTATTTTAAACACAATTTAGGCTATGAAGATATTACCATCAGTTTGAACGTGATGAAAAAACTGCCGGATGCCTTCAGGAAAAATGATTTTTTAATCGAAGTCGTCTATTTAAAACGTCGGGAAGTAGCTGAAATTCTCGATGTCAAACCGGCCAATAGCGAAAAATCAGTGCTGTACGGGATCGCCCTGGATATTGGTACAACTTCTGTATCAGCCTGTCTGGTGGATATGAATACCAATGAGATTTTAACAAAGGCTTCGATGGGCAATGCCCAGGTTAAATACGGGGCTGATGTGATCAATCGGATTGTTTATTCAGAAAAACCCGGCGGATTGGAAAACCTTCGTCATGCCATCGTCGATGAGAGTATCAATAACCTGATCGAAAAGATGGTTAAAACCGTTGGGATTAAAAAAGAAGACATCTACGAGGTCTGTGCCGCTGGTAATACCACCATGAACCACCTGTTGTTGGGATTAAATCCCGATTATTTACGGCGTGAGCCATTTATTCCAGCCATCAATGACATTCCCGAAATGAAATGTGCTGAGTTGGGTATCAATGTTAATCCGGAAGGAAAAATATATCTGGCCCCATCGGTGGCCAGCTACGTTGGTGGCGATATTACCGCCGGAGTCTTTGCGGTACCAGTCTGGATGCGCGAAGACTTTACGATGCTGGTGGATCTGGGAACAAATGGCGAAATTGTCTTTGGTAACAAGGATTTCTTAATGACCTGTGCCTGTTCGGCGGGTCCGGCTTTTGAAGGTGGCGAAATCAGCTGTGGTACCCGGGCCGTGCCTGGTGCCATCGAACAGGTTACCATCAATGAAGAAGATCTTAGGCCTTTTTATAATACCATTGGCCATGTCAGTCCGGTGGGAATTTGCGGATCGGGGATTATCGACCTGATTTGTGAAATGAAGCGAACCGGCATTATCAACGGCAAAGGTCGAATGGAACGGGATCTGAACCATCCCCGGATCAAATTTGACGAATACGGAATTGGCCAGTATTATCTTTATTCCAAGGAACTGGATAATGGCTCTAAAGATATTTATATCACTGAAATTGATATTGACAGCTTTATCAAGGCCAAAGGAGCCGTGTTTTCGGCGATTTATATTTTAATGGAAAGTTTGGATATGCCCATCGATGTGCTGGAAAACATTTATGTTGCCGGTGGCATCGGCACCAATCTGGATATCACCAATGCCATTGCTCTGGGAATGCTGCCAGATATACCAGTCGATAAATACTTCTATATTGGCAACAGCTCAATGCAGGGGTGTTATCTGGCTCTGACCCTCAGTGAAGGAAAAGATAAGATCCGTGAGATCTCTCAAAATATGACTTATATGGAATTGAGCGTCCACCCGACCTATATGGATGAGTTTATCTCAGCTTGCTTTATTCCGCATACCAACATGAATTTATTTCCGTCTCTGGAAAACTGAAACAGGAGATTTTAAATGGAAAATACCTTACGGGATGAAACCGCAATTGAAGAAAAAAGAAAAGATAAAATACCCTACGAACACTACAAGAGCTTGTTAAAAGACCTGGATCCCCAGACTGTTGCCAAAAACAGCACCTGTCCTTATGATGAAGAAGGGCGCTTCTTTACGGCTACGCTGATGGGAACCCCTTATAAGGTCGCCTATCCCCAGGGTGATGTGACCGATATGAACGGACAGGACTTTGATAATTATAAACTGAAAACCATGATTTTACGTTATCTGATCAATGCCAAAGGGATTAAGGCCACCGGTGAAAACATTGCCTACCGGGATGTTTCCGGCGGGAATATTTATTATCCCTGCTTTGAAGGCCGTTGTCTTAAACGTTTTGCCTTCACCTTCAACTATAATCTCGACGGTTTGAAAAAAGCAATGGCAGTTCTGGACGCCGAACCTCAAAAAATCGGTGATCTGTCCTGGCGTTTTGAGGTCATTAATAATATGTTTATGACCGTAATTTTATGGATCGGTGATGATGAATTCCCACCAGAAGCACAAATACTATTTGATGCTAATTTCCCCAGTGCTTTCAGTGCCGAGGATATGGCAGTGATGGGTGATATTTTTATCCCGGCATTAAAAGAACTTAGTAAGAAATAATGAAGCAAACAAAAATACATAATATTGATCCCCATTTTTCGGAAAGTAGTTATGTCATTAACCGTGATTTATTTAAAAACTATGATCCCGGTGAGATGAGTAAAAACTCGTCTTGTCCCTATACACCGGAAAGTGGGCGGTTTGAAATGACCGTCCTGGGTGAAACCTATTTTGTTGACTACCCCAGTGGTATGGTTGTGAATGCCCGGGGCGAGGATTTTGATAATTATTCGGTCAAAATTTTTATTCTCAGATATTTAATGAATGCCAACGGAAACGAAGCGACCAATGAATGGATCAGTTTTAAAGAGTTTCCGGATGGCCCCATTTACTATTCTAATTTCCATAAACGCTGTCTTCAAGTTTTTGCACAAATCGGCAATGAAATGCCAGAACAACTTAAAAGTTACATGAGTTGGTTAAAAGCTGTGCCTTACAGCAAGGGTGACCTTGCCTGGCAGTTCACAGTGACAAGTGGTGTTGATATCATCTGGATTTTATGGTTTGGGGATGATGAGTTTGAAGCAGAGGCCCAAATCCTATTTGATAAAAAATTAACAGATGTCTTCAATATTAAAGATTTAGCAATTTTAGGGGATGTTTTAATGATTTCACTGAAAACCTTTACTTTCTCTTTAGACTCTAAAAAAAATTAGGATAAATTTTAGAAAAATGCCGAAAATTAATTGACAAACTTTTAACTAATATAGTACAATCTGTGTATACTTATATATACAGGTAAAAAGCTGTAGAATATGCAATGGTTTTAATTTGGTTTTAAAGTGTCATGCTTTGAAATAAATATTTTGAAAAAAGGTAACAGGTTAGGAGGAAACAAAAAAATGCCATACAAAAAAGCAGAACAAAAATTTAGTGGCAAGATCAACGTATGCGAGTTAGGTGTAGGAGATGCAGCTATCAGCATAGGTGGAGAAAACTCATTACCATTTTTAGGTACTGAAGGATTCAAGACCGCAGTTGGAATCGCAATCTCAGATACCACCGATGAGTGGGCAGATTGCTTCAAAGCACTTTACGGAGATGATTTGAAAAACCCTGCAGCTTTAGCAAAAGCAGCAGTAGAAAAATCAGGTGCTGATTTCTTGTTAATTAAACTTGAAAGTGCTGATCCAAACGGCGCTGATGCATCAGTTGAAAGCTGTGTTGCTACAGCTGTAGCAGTAGAAGCTGCAATTAACGTACCTTTAGTTGTAGAAGGATGTAAAAACGCAGAAAAAGATGCTAAGTTATTAGAAGAAGTAGCTAAAGCTCTTGAAGGAAAAAATGTCGTTTTATTCTCTGCAATAGAAGATAATTACAAAACAATCGGTGCTGCTGGTGGAATGGCTTATGGTCAAAAAGTTTCAGCGGAATCATCAGTTGATATCAACCTTGCAAAACAATTAAACATCTTATTAACACAATTAGGCGTTAATAGTAAAGAAATTTTAATGGATGTTGGATCATCAGCAGCCGGTTACGGCTTTGAATATGTTGCTTCAACAATGGATCGTATTCGCCTTGCTGGCCTTGGTCAAAACGACGAAAGTTTACAAATGCCAATTATAACAAATATTTCTGGCGAAGCCTGGGGCGTTAAAGAAGCTGTAACAACAGTTGAAGATGCACCAGAATGGGGCGATCAGGAAGCTCGTGGGATTGGTATGGAAGTTTCGACAGCAGCATCTTGTGTTGTTAGCGGATCAAACGCAATCGTTGTAAGACATCCAGAATCAGCTAAAACTATTAAAGCTTTAGTTGCTGGAATCATAGGTTAGGAAAGGAAGGCGAATACAAATGGCAGTAAAAGGTTTAGATATCTTTAAACTCACACCAAAAACAAACTGTAAAGAGTGTGGTTTCCCAACATGTATGGCTTTCTCAATGAAAGCAGCAACAGGCGCTGTTGCTATTGAAAAATGTCCATATATTTCAGAAGAATCCAAAGCATTGTTATCAGAAGCAACAGCTCCACCAATGAAAACAATCAAATTTGGAGCTGGTGATACAGAAAAATCACTAGGTGGCGAAACAGTTTTATTCAGACATGAAAAAACATTAGTTAACAAAAACTTGTTTGCAGTTGAATTATCAGATGCAATGAGCGATGCTGAAATTGATGCAGCTTGTGCAAAAATAATGAAAGTTAACTATGAACGTATCAGTGAAATGATGTTTGTAGAAGTTGTTGCAGTTCGTTTTGTTGCTGATGCAGCTAAATTTACAGCACTCGTTAAAAAAGTAGCTGAATGTGGCAAAATCCCAATGATCATTACAACTGATGCTGAAGTAGCAAAAGCAGCGGTTGCTGGTGCAGGTGCTGGCGCAATTATCATGGGTGCAACTAAAGACAATGCAGCGGCTATGGTTGAAGTTGCAAAAGCAGCAGCAGCTGTTCTTGGTGTTTCAGCGGATACGATTGAAGCATTACATGATTTAGTTGAAGAAATTGAAAAAATGGGTTATAAAAACCTAGTCTTAAATGTAGGCGAAACCACAATTAAAGATGCTTACGCAAATGCAGTTAATATTCGTACAGCAGCAATCAAAGGAGATGATCGTTCATTCGGATATCCTTCAGTTGTATTTGCAAATAAATTGGCACCAGCTAATACCAACCTGCAAATTGCTTTGGCATCGGCTTTCGTTCTTCGTTATGGTTCAATCATCGTTATGGACGAAATGGACTTCAACGCTGCTTTACCACTGTTTGGTTTAAGACAAAACATCTTTACCGATCCTCAAAAACCAATGCGTGTTGAACCTAAGGTTTATGAATTCAATAAACCAACAGGTAAAGATCCAGTGCTAGTAACAGTTGACTTCGCTTTATCTTACTTTGTAGTTGCTGGCGAAATCGAACGATCTAAAGTTCCTGCTTACCTGGCAATTCCAGATGCAGGCGGTTACTCAGTTCTTACTGCTTGGGCTGCTGGTAAATTTGGTTCTTCAGTTATTGCTAACTTCATTAAAGAAGCCGATGTTGCCAGCTTAACTACCTCTCGTAAGTTAATCTTACCAGGTAAAGTTGCTGTACTTCAAGGCGATTTAGCTGAATTACTGCCTGAATGGGAAGTAATCGTTGGACCAAACGAAGCAATGCAATTACCTAAGTTCTTAAGAGATATGCAAGCATAATATCAATCTGTGTCCGGGGTTATTCCCGGACACACCTAAACATTTTTTCAATTTGAAAGGGGAACAATATGTCAAAATTTATGGTTATTGGTGAAAGAATTCACTGTATTTCTCCAGCAATTCGTCAAGCGTTTGCAGATAGAAATCCAGAACCAATTCTTTTAAGAGCAAAAGAACAATTAGATGCTGGGGCAGATTATCTTGATTTAAATATCGGACCTGCTGAAAAAGGCGGCGAAGAATTAATGCAGTGGGGAGTAAAAATACTTCAAGAAAACTTTGATAATGTGCCAATCGCTTTAGATACAGCCAATATGAAAGCAATCGAAGCTGGGATTAAGGTTTATAACCGATCAAAAGGAAAACCAATCGTAAACTCAGCTGATGCTGGCGACCGAATTGGTTACCTGGATTTAGCAGCAGCTAATGATGCTATGTGTATTGCTCTTTGTTCTAAAGAAGGTGTTCCAAGCAATAATGACGAACGGATTATGTATTGTTCTGAATTATTAGAACGTGGTATGGAACATGGTATGGAGCCTACAGATATGTTATTTGACCCATTATTTTTAGTTATTAAAGGTATGCAGGACAAACAACCTGATGTATTAGAAGCAATTCAAATGATTTCAGACATGGGACTTTTGACAACTGGTGGGCTAAGCAACGTATCGAATGGCGCACCAAAACACATCCGTCCATTATTAGATAGCGCTACAGTTGCTATGGCAATGCAATGTGGATTCAGTTCTGCTATCGTTAATCCTTGCGACAAACGATTAATGGAAACCATTGTTGCCTGCGATATTATCAAAAATAATATCCTTTATGCAGATTCAGTACTTGAGTTCTAGAAATACCTTTATAAATCAATAAAACAGGTATTTGAAAATACTCATAAAAAAAGCCCCCGACCACAATTCACCACTTGCCGCACAAGTTAAGATGAAAGTCAGGAGCAAACAACTATGTATAATGTATCACTCACCTACATTGTATAACATTTAACAATGTTTGTAAAGGGTAATTTGATTATTTTTTTCGATATGATAAAACTTTTTACAAATCCGTAAAAAATAACTATTATACGAAACAGGTGCGTTGATATAAATTATAAAATTTAGAGAGGTAGAAAAAATATGAGCAATGAAGTTTTGAATTATGATAAGATTGCTGAAGCATCTCTAGCGAAAGCTCAAAGAGATGGCGCAGAAACAATGTGGGATCGTCGTGCAGCCCAAAAAACCCAATGTGGTTTTGGAGAAGCAGGGGTTTGTTGTAGAATTTGTACAATGGGTCCATGTCGAGTTAGTCCAGTTCCTGGAAAAGGTGCTGAAAGAGGTATTTGTGGAGCTAACGCTGACACAATTGTAGCAAGAAACACAGCAAGAATGGTCGCTGCTGGAGCATCTGCTCACTCGGATCATGCCCGTGATATCGTTCATGCATTACATCATTCAAAAGCCGAAGGTCCTTACAAAGTTCGTGACGAAGCTAAATTAAGAAGAATTGCTAAAGAATGGGATGTTGTTGATGCCGATACAAAAGAAACCTATGCGTTAGCACATGAAATGGCTGAATTAGCATTAGAAGAGTTTGGAAAACCTTTTGGTACCCAACGTTTCTTAAAAAGAGCTCCAAAAGCCCGTCAGGAAATCTGGGCAAGAGAAGACATTGCACCACGTGCTATCGATATGGAAGTTGTAACCTTAATGCATTCAACACATATGGGTTGTGCAGCTGATTACGAAAGTCTTTTCCGACGTGCGATGAGAACTGGTATGGCAGATGGTTGGGGCGGTTCCATGATCGGTACCGAATTCTCTGATATCTTATATGGTACCCCAACTGCTCGTGCTTCATCTTCTAACTTAGGTGTTATTGATGCTGAAATGGTAAACATCATGGTTCATGGTCATGATCCAAACCTTTCCGAAATGGTTGTTCTAGCAGCTCAAAACCCAGAAATGGTTGAATTAGCTAAATCTAAAGGTGCCAAAGGCATTAACATCGTTGGGATGTGTTGTACTGGTAATGAAATGACCATGCGTCATGGTATCAAAATTGCCGGTAACTTCTACCAACAGGAAATGGCAATCATTACTGGTGCCATGGAAGCCGTTGTCGTTGACGTTCAATGTATCTTCCCAGCACTGCCAGAACTTGCTAAAACTTACCATACCCGATTTGTTAGTACCTCACCAAAAGCTAAAATAGCTGGTGATATCTTCATCGAATTCTCAGAAGCAACTGGTTTAGACAATGCAGCTGAAATTGTTAAATTGGCAGTCGAAAACTTCCCAAATCGGGATGCTTCAAAAGTAGAAATTCCAGATATCAAACAAGACACAATGGTTGGTTACTCAGTAGAAACCATTATCGAACATTTAGATGCAGTTGTTAACTCTCAATTAGAAGATGAACTGGGAACCGTTAAACCATTAACCGATGTTATCTATGCAGGCGTTATCCGTGGTGCTGCTGGTGTAGTTGGTTGTAATAATCCAAAACAACAACATGACTATGCTCATATTACTGTTATGGAAGAACTGATCAAACGTGACGTCATCTGCGTTGTTACCGGTTGTGCTGCTCAAGCTGCTGCCAAAGCTGGTTTATTAACATTAGAAGCAAAAGACAAATGTGGTCGTGGTCTTAAAGAAGTTTGCGAACGTGTAAACATTCCACCAGTTCTTCATATGGGTTCTTGTGTAGATATCAGCCGTATCCTGCATATTGTAAACTTATGTGCTGACCAACGAGGCGTTGACCCTGCATTATTACCAGTTGTTGGGATTGCACCAGAATGGATGTCAGAAAAAGCCGTAGCGATTGCTAACTACGTAGTTGGTTCTGGTATTAATACTTATCTGGGCGTTATTCCACCAGTTTTAGGCGGACCTAACTTTACAAAATTAATGACCGAAGATTGCCAGGAATTTATTGGCGCTCACTTCGTATTCGAAAAAGATCCAATTGTCATGGTTGACAAAATCATGGAAGATATGGAAGCAAAACGAGTAGCTTTAGGTATCTAATTTATAAAAGATAGACAGGTGATAAAATGAAGATAGCATTAACAGGAAAAGGCGGGGTTGGGAAAACAACCATCTCCGCAAGCTTAAGCCGATATTTTGCCGACCAGGGATATAATGTATTAACAGTTGATGCTGACCCCGATGCCAATCTTGGCCTGGCCTTAGGTATGACTGAGGAAATGATCGCCAGTATTGTTCCCATTTCTGAAATGAGAGACTTGGTGGAAGAGCGAACAGCGGCGGAAACCGGTTCTTTTGGATCAATGTTTCGAATGAATCCTGAGGTTGCTGATATTCCCGAGCGTTATGCCAAAGAGTTTAATGGGGTTAAGTTACTAACCATGGGAACCGTCGACACCGGAGGATCCGGCTGTGTATGCCCGGAGCATGTTTTATTAAAAATGCTGATGAGCCATCTGGTATTATACCAAAAAGATGTGGTTATCATGGACATGGAAGCCGGCATTGAACATCTGGGTCGGGGAACTGCTGGGGCAGTCGATGCCTTTATTGTTGTCGTCGAACCGGGAGTCCGCAGTATTCAAACGTTCCATAAGGTTAAATCCATGGCAATGGATATTGGTGTAAAACAGGTTTATGTTATTGGAAATAAAATCCGCAATGACGGAGATATCGCCTTTCTTACCGAAAAAATCGGAGCAGACAACATCATTGGTTTTATGAACTACCGGGATGCCATCTCTGAATCTGATCGCAACAATCAATCGCCCTATGACGACCCTGTTATGAAGGAAGATATTGCCGTATTAGGCAAGAAAATTCTGGCAATTGTTGAAGAAAAAAAGAAATAACGTAATTTTAAATAGTCAACAAAAATCTAATGTTAATTGAACGAATCTAAGGAGGAAAAAGTCCATATGAATATGAATCTTTTTGATATTATTTACGACGGTCAAGCCCAGTACCTTCAACGTGCTGAAGAAATGGTTGCCAAAGTCGTTGCTGAAAAGGGAAAAGAAACACCAGTGAAATTCCCAGGAACTGCTTATGCTTTACCTTGCATCTATGCAATCACAGGTAAAAAAATCACCAATGTAGGTGAACTGGAAGATGCATTGGCACTGGCGAAAGAAAAAATTCACCGTACCAATTACCTGCAAGACGCTTTAGATGCTGGAACCGCTTCAGCAATGTTAGCGGAAATTATCGAAGCAGTAAAATATGTTTACGATGAACTTCCATACGCTGGCCGTCACGTAGAAGATTTAAATACAACAGATGTTCGTTACTTAGGACATATTACTGATGCTGAAGTACGTAACTTCGGTGTGCCACTGGTAACAGATGACATCCCAGGTGTTGCCGTAATTATTGGTGAAGCCAAAGATGCTGAAACCTTAGCCGGAATCGTAAAAGATTACCAGGGTAAAGGTCTGTTAACCTTCATGGTTGGTAAAGTAATCGACCAGGCAATTGAACAAAAAATCAAAATGGGTATCGACCTTCGTGTTATTCCTTTGGGATACGAAATCGAATCAGTTATCCATGTAGTATCAGTTGCTATCCGTGCCAGCTTAATCTTTGGGGCTACACCTCCAGGCGACTTCCTGGCTCACCGAACCTATACCAAAAACCGTGTAAAAGCGTTTGTTAACGTATTTGGACCATGGGATAACAAAATTATCGCTGCTGGTGCCGCTGCCATCGAATTGGGCTTCCCAGCTGTTACCGAAACTTTCATCAATGAAGTACCAACCTTATTATTACACCAACCAGATAACAGCAAAGTTGTTGCCACTTCTTTAGAAGCCCGTAACATCAAAATCAAAGTTACCGAAATTGACTGTCCAGTTGCTGTTTCTTCAGCTTTCGAAGGTGAACGTGTACGTAAAGATACCATGTTTGCTGAATTTGGTGGAAACAAAACTGAATGTTGGGAACTTGTAACAACCGGTGATGTTGCTGAAATGGAAGACCACAAAATTACTGTTGTGGGACCAGATATTGACGATGCGATGTTCGAAGGCAAAGACGTTGTTCGTCTGCCAATGGGTGTTGTTGTTAAAGTCGGCGGTAAAGCAATGCAAAAAGACTTTGAAACCGTACTTGAAAGACGTATCCATTACTTTACAAACTATATTGAAGGCGCTATGCATGTTGGTCAAAGAAATATTGCATGGATCCGTTTAACAAAAGAAGCATTTGAAAAAGGCTTCCGTTTAAGACACATCGGTGAAGTTTTATATGCAAAAATGCGTTCTGACTTTGATAAAGTTGTTGACAAATGTGAAGTTACCATTTACACCAATGCAGAAGATGTAAAACGTCTTGGCGAAGAACTGGTTAAACCGATCTATGCTGAACGTGACGAACGAATGGGCGCTCTGACAGATGAAAGTGTTGATGAATTCTATACCTGTCTGTTATGTCAATCATTTGCTCCAAGCCACGTTTGTGTTGTAACACCAGAACGTTTAGGTCTTTGTGGTGCTGTTTCCTGGTTAGATGCTAAAGCAACTAAAGAATTGGATCCAACCGGACCTAACCAACCAATCGTTAAAGGCGAAGCTACTGACGAACGTTTAGGACGTTGGGATTCTGTAAATGAAGTAGTAGCCAGAGATTCTCAAGGTGCTGTTGAAGCAGTTACACTGTACTCAATCCTTGAAGATCCAATGACATCATGTGGTTGTTTCGAATGTATCTGTGGTATCATGCCAGAAGCAAACGGTGTTATCATTGTAAACCGTGAGTTCGGCGATACTTCTCCAGTTGGTATGACTTTCGGTGAATTGGCTTCAATGACTGGTGGTGGGGTTCAAACTCCAGGCTTCATGGGTCACGGTCGATTCCTGATCGGTTCTAAAAAATTCATGTCAGCAGAAGGCGGTTTATCTCGAATCGTTTGGATGCCAAAAGAATTAAAAGACGACGTAGCAGAACGTTTAAATAAAGCTGTTAAAGAAATGACCGGTATTGAAAACTTCGCAGACATGGTTTGTGATGAAACAATTGCCAGCGATTCTGAAGCAGTATTAGAATTCTTAGAATCAAAAGGACATCCAGCACTTGCTATGGATCCAATTATGTAATACATTTTGACCCTGTCAAAATAAAGACATGCCTGAAGGCAGAACACAGACGTGTTCTGCCTTTTTTTAACCCAAAGCATAAACTTACACAGTTTAGAATAATTCAAAATAGCTATCGATTTATTAAGAAAAGGATGCTATAATTATAAAAAAATCAGATCAACAGGAGGAAACAATATGTGTAGCAATAAAGAACAACACAGCCATGGTGAGCATCATGAGCATGAAGAAGGCCATCCGCATTTAGGTGGAGCCCAACACGAACATCAACATTCGCATCCGCATACCGGGGATGAAGGTCATGAACACATTCATGAGCATAATCACGAACATGGACACACCCATAGTCACCCTCACAGCGATGACCATGATCATGGCAGTGAACATACCCATACAAAAGAGCATGAACACGAACACACCCATCATCACGCCCATCCCCATCCTCATCAACATGAGCACCCGCATGGTCATGAAAGTCAGGCCCATGCCCATGGCCATGATCATTCGCATGGACACGATCACACACACGGCCATGATCATCCCCACCCCCATGTTCACGGTGATGGCCATTGTGGACACCACAATAAAAACGGCGCCGGTTGTTGCCATGGTGGTGATGTCGAAAATAAGGATGTTGAAATCCTGGGATTGCTACTCGATCACTGGGTGGCGCACAATCAGGATCATGCCATGGAATACAACACCTGGGTTGAAAAAATGAATCGTTTGGGTAAAAATGATGTTGCCGAGTCCTTAATCGAAGCAATTGCACTGATGAGCGAAGCTGATAAGCATTTGGTGGCAGCTAAAAAAGAGTTAGGTTAAGCAATTCAAAAATTTGCACATTACTCGACCAGTGCGGATGATACGAATAGCGATGAAAGTCGTTTAAAAACTTATAATAAACCAGTTGCCCCCTGACTTGTGTTAGGGGGCAGACTATGTTAAAATAACCTCAATTAGAAGAAAGGAGACTGAGAACATGTGTGAATCTTCAGCTTATATGATCACTCCTGAAGGAGAAACTAAAATTATGGACTACGTTGTTGATATCGTTCCAAATGAAGATGGCAGTTTAACCCTGTCGGATTTATTGGGCGGTACAAAAATTGTTCAAGGCAAATTAAAAGAAGTCAAGCTTCTTAACCACAAAATTATTATTGAAGGAACAACGGTCTAGACGATGAACATAGTAGTGCTAGACGGCATGGGAGGAGGCATTGGCTCTCGAATTGTCGGTATTTTAAAAGATGAAATACCACCATATATTGAAATATATGGTTTGGGAACCAATGCGCTGGCCACTGCGGCGATGTTAAAAAAAGGCGCCAATAAAGGTGCTACTGGCGAAAATGCCATTGCTGTTACCGTGAAAAAAGCTGATTTTATCATCAGTTCAATTGCGATGACCATTCCAAACTCGATGATGGGAGAAGTCACTCCGAAAATGGTTGAAGCCATTGGAAATAGTGATGGATTTAAAATCTATATTCCGATTCTACCGGAAAATCACCATATTGTTTCACTGGAGGAAAAACCATTACTACTTCAAATTCGTGAAGCAGTATCCTTGATTAAAAAAGAACTCAATTTGGGAGACGTATAGATGGATGATAAATTAAATATGGATAAAGAAGCCGATATTTTCAAGGTGTTTCTTGCTCATTGGATTAATCACACCGGAGACCATATTGCAGGCTATCAGGAATGGGCCGATAAATTGCAGGGAACATCAAAGGACAATGTGTCCCAGGAGATTTTAATAGCGATCGCTAAAATGCGAGAAGCTCAAAAGAAGATTATGGAAGCGAAAATGCGCTTTTAATAACAGAATAATAAATCGCATCATAATGATTATTGCCATGCTTGAAAGCAGGACTTTTTGTTCTGTTTTTTTTATTGTGGCATCGAATTAAACCTGTTAATGTGACAAATCCCCGGAAGAATATAATGTTCGACCGGGGATTTTTTCATAAAAAATTATGCGAACTTTTAAAAGTTGGTGTATAATGAAATTATAAAAAAAGAAGAAGGTTTAAAAATGCGAATCAAAGATAAAAAACGTTTTATCGTTGCATGTGGTGGTCTGGCGGCTATTTTGATTCTGGCTATTGCAGTTTTAACGCTCGGTTTTTGGCATCGGAACGAAACCCAGTCAGAAACCACCAACCAGAAAAATTCACAGGCATCAACGGCGCAAACAACGAATGCAAAAACAGAGTCTGATCCGGTGACGACAAATCAGGCGGCTGTAACCGAACAACCGGCACAGAGCGAAACAAAAGAAGAAGAAAAAAACAACGCCGCAGAAAGTGGAACCGGCACAGATAGTATCACGACACTGGTTAATAAAAACCATAGTATTTCAGCCAGCTATATCCCCAGCGATCTGGTCACTGTTGACTTACCATCAACCCGGGATACCCAGCTGAGAAGTGTCGCTGCTGACGGGTTGACAAAACTGTTTAAAGCGGCAGAGAGCGCTGGTTTAGAATTATACTGCTGCTCGGGTTATCGTTCATACGAAACCCAGTCCGAGCTGTATGCCTGGAATGTGGACACGTATGGGGTTGACGGGGCCGAACTGGTCAGCGCCCGACCGGGAATGAGTGAGCATCAATTGGGCTTAGCCATGGATGTTACCAGTGCGACTGTCGGTTTTGATCTGTTAGAGAGCTTTGGTGCAACACCTGAAGGACAATTCATTAAGGATAACGCCCATAAGTACGGGTTTATTGTCCGTTATCCTCAGGGTAAAACCGATATTACCGGTTACGCCTACGAGCCCTGGCATTTGCGCTATTTGGGTGTGGATGTGGCGACGGCGATTTACAATAGCGGAAAAACCATGGAAGAATACTATGGCACAAATTAGGGTCTGGTTAAAAAATATAAATGCACAAAAGGATATCCTAGGGTATCCTTTTGTGAAATTTCAGTGTGTTTCCTGAGACAGAATGGATAAAAAAACTATTTTCAAAGAATTAATTGTCTGATATAATAAGCAAGTATTTTGTGCGCCCGTAGCTCAGGTGGATAGAGCAGTAGTTTCCTAAACTGCGTGCCGGAGGTTCGAATCCTCTCGGGTGCACCATTTGAATGTGGCGGCGATGGCCGTTTTTTTTATTGGCGGAATTAACTATCGGCGTTTAAAATACAGATGGATGTAAATAATTAATTAAATAAGTAAGAAACGGTTGCAAAGTGTGACAACAAGGCTTATACTTCTTAGAGTTATTAAACGGTAGCAATGCCACAAAGCGGGGGGAGTGCTGATGGAAAATTATAAAAAGTATTTAATTGTCTGTGGACTGCTTCTATTGTTTGCGCTCATTTCTCCGATCATTATTGCCTGGATCAGTGTGATCCTCTCTCCGCTGATTACAACGGTAGGGGTCGTTGCCATTATTTTTATCGCAACGGTGATAATTGCCTGGTTTGGGAAAATTGGTCGCAAATAAACGGTTGATAACGAGTTTTTAAAAATCATCCGAACACAAAAAAACAATCTGAATGATACAGGAGATAATTGACACATTGGAAATACGATTAGTAGAAGAAAGAGATTACCTCAGAGTGCTGGAAATTCTGAACGAATCCATTGCGGCCCGAAAATTTACGGCCCAGCTTTCGCCGGCAACCATGGAGATGCGTAAAGACTGGTTCATTCATCATTCGGCGCCACGACATCCGATGTATGTGGCCGAAGTCGATGGCAAGGTGGTTGGTTGGGTGACGCTCACTGAATTTCGCGCTGGCAGAGAGGGGTTTCGCTTTACTTCAGAAATAAGTTATTACCTGGACAGCCATTTTCACCGCCAGGGCATTGGTTCAATGTTAATGCAGCGAGCGATTGAGGCGGCCCGGGAAATCGGATTCAGAAACCTGGTGGCAGTCGTATTTGACACCAATATCAGCAGTCGCAAGCTTGTCAAAAAACATGGGTTTCGGTTATGGGGGCATATGCCAGAGGCGGTTGATATCGACGGAAACTTAATCGGCTGTGATTATTGGGGATTAAAAATAGAAAAATAGTAAATGCTGCTTGATTATTTTCGGCGTTGCTGATATAATTTTAATGTTGTTCAAAAGGCTATATGCCTTTTTTTATTTGAACCGCAACAGCAATAATCGGACAGTCACTGATAAAGAAAATCATGGATGATTAGCAATGTTTTCATTGACAAAAATCAGGGTCTTATGGTATTCTATGTTAGTGACTATGAAAATAGGGAACGTGTGCCTGCATGTTCCTGCGGGTGTTGATATAAGGATGTAGGAGGTGCTGGAATGAGAGTAAAAGTTACTTTAGCATGTACAGAATGCAAGCAAAGAAATTACGATACCATGAAAAACAAGAAGAATAACCCTGATCGTTTAGAAGTGGATAAATATTGCAAGTTTTGCAAGAAGCATACACCACATAAAGAAACGAAATAATGGATAAAGAGGAATATCATGGCAACTAACAAAAAAAGTAAAAATGCCAGTAGTAAACAAGGAAAAGATAACACCCCACAACAGGCACAAAAAACCGATGATAAGGCTGCAAACCTTGTAAAAGAGGAAAAGAAAGCGCCTCAGTCAACGGCAAAAAATGAGAAAAAAACAGCAAAGAAGTCAAGCGATAAAAGCAAGGAACCGAATATTTTTCAGAAGATGGTCGGCTTTTTAAAAGGCGTTCATCATGAACTGCGAAAAGTTACTTGGTTAACTAAAGATGAATTGATAAAGAAATCTGGCGTTGTTGCCGGAATTGTTGGGATATTCACTTTTCTCGTTTGGGTTGTTGATTCAGGATTAGGTGCACTTGCCGCGTTATTTATGAACATTTAGGTAAGGGAGAACCATGGATACTAATCAACAGGAACAGGCCCAATGGTTTGTTGCACATACCTATTCCGGTTATGAGAATAAGGTAAAGGCAAGCATTGAAGCCACCGTAGAAAACAGAAATATGGAGGACGTGATCCTTGAGGTTCAGGTTCCCGTACAAGAAATAGTGGAAAGTAAAAACGGCAAAAAAGTCGTTAAGGAGAAAAAGCTATTTCCAGGTTATGTCATGATTAAAATGTTCATGACAGATGATTCATGGTATGTTGTCCGAAATACCCGTGGTGTAACCGGGTTTGTTGGTCCTGCCTCAAAACCTGTTCCGCTCTCAAAGTCAGAACTTAAGAGTATGGGCATTCGTCAGCAGCGTGTGGAAATCAGTATGCATGTTGGTGAAGAAGTGAAGGTCATTGAAGGACCACTAGAAGGGTTCACCGGTGTTATTGAAGAAGTGCATGCCGAGAAATCAAAGGTCAAGGTCAATGTTTCCATGTTTGGTCGAGATACCCTCGCTGAACTGGGATTTGAACAAATAGAAAAAATAAACACTTAAGGAAAAAACTATTCTTCATGCTACTCCAATTAGGAGAAAAAAAACTATAATAAAATGAAGGAGGTGTTATCATGGCAAAAAAAGTAATTGGTATGATTAAATTACAAATTCCTGCCGGTAAAGCAACACCAGCACCACCAGTTGGTCCTGCATTAGGTCAACATGGGGTTAATATTATGGGATTCTGTAAAGAATTCAACGCAAAAACTGCAAATGAAGCAGGAATGATTATTCCTGTTGTAATCACTGTTTATCAGGATCGATCTTACTCATTTATTACAAAAACACCGCCAGCTGCGGTTCTATTAAAGAAAGTTGCTGGTATTGAGTCTGGATCTGGGGTACCTAACAAAACCAAGGTAGCTAAGGTTACAACTGAACAATTAAGAGAAATTGCAACATTAAAGATGCCTGACTTAAACGCAGCATCTGTTGAAGCAGCGATGAGAATGATCGCTGGAACTGCCCGTAGCATGGGTATCACAATCGAAGAATAATTTTAGAAGGTAGAAACACCTTAAGTGGGAGGGAAACCGCTATTACCACAAGGAGGCAAAGATGAAAAAAGGAAAAAAATATCAGGATTTGGTAAAAAGCTTTGACAAGCAAGAGCTTTTTGAAATTGATGCAGCAATTGCACAAGTCAAAAAACTGGCGACAGCAAAGTTTGATGAAACCATTGAATTGCATGTTAAATTGGGTGTTGACTCACGTCATGCAGATCAACAGGTTCGTGGAGCAATCGTTCTGCCACATGGTACTGGTAAATCAGTTAAAGTTCTGGTTATCGCCAAAGGCGACAAACTGAAAGAAGCTGAAGAAGCTGGCGCTGATTTCTTTGGTGAAGACGATATGATCGATAAAATTCAAAAAGAAAACTGGTTTGATTTTGATGTAATGATTGCTACTCCAGACATGATGGGTAAGGTTGGTCGTTTAGGTCGGGTATTGGGACCTAAAGGGTTAATGCCAAATCCTAAATCAGGAACGGTAACTATGGATATTGCCAAAGCTGTAGCCGATACCAAAGCCGGTAAGGTTGAGTATCGTTTGGATAAGACCAATATTATTCATGTGATCATCGGAAAAGCATCGTTTACCGAAGAAGCCTTAAAAGAAAACATGATGGTATTATTGGAAACTGTTAAAAAAGCAAAACCAGCTGCTGCCAAAGGTCAATACTTCCGCAGTGTAACCCTGGCAAGCACCATGAGTCCTGGAGTTAAAGTCAATACAGGAAAAATCTAGAAGTTTATTGCTTTTAAAATAATAAACTTTGAAACGACTTGACATAGAAAATGACAAATGATACAATAACGTCGTTGTAAAAGACGCATTCATCCATAGACAGTAGGTTTGTAAATCCTACCGAGGTTGAAGAGATAAACGCTTATGAATAATAAAGCTCTCTTCACGCTGTGGAGTGAGCTTTTTTGATACGATTTTATAAAGGAGGTGCAGATAATACATGCCAAAAATTGAAGAAAAACAAGTGATTGTCCAGGAAATTGCGCAAAAACTTCGTAACGCTCAAACAGCGGTTCTCGTAGATTATCGTGGGTTGAATGTTGAAGAAGTAACTGAGTTACGTTCCCTGGCGAGAGCAGCAGGTATCGACTACAAGGTATATAAAAATTCAATGATGCGGTTCGCTGCAAAAGAAACCGGTTTTGAAGGTTTACTTGACGTTTTGGTTGGACCTACTGCAATTGCTTTCTGTGATACAGATCCAGTTGCACCAGCTAAATTACTCAGCGAGTTTGCAAAAAAACATAAGGCTTTAGAAATTAAAGCAGGTATGGTAGATGGTAAGGTTTTAGACGTCAAAGGCGTCTCAGATCTAGCTGAATTACCACCACGAGAAGTATTGGTTGCCAAGGTTCTTGGCGGCTTAAACGCACCAATTTCAAGTTTTGTTAACGTACTTAACGGAAACATGCGTGGATTGGTTGTCGCATTAAATGCGATTGCAGAACAAAAACAAGCATAATTCGAAAACAAACTAAATTAAAGAAAGAATATTTGGAGGTTTTATAAAATGGCAAGTGAAAAAGTAACACAATTAATTGAAGACGTAAAAGGTTTAACCGTATTAGAATTATCTGAGCTGGTTAAAGCATTAGAAGAAGAATTCGGCGTTAGCGCTGCTGCTCCAATGGCTATGATGGCTGCTCCAGCTGCTGGTGGTGCTACTGAAGAAGTAGAAGAAAAAACTGATTTCGATGTAATCCTGGCTTCTGCTGGCGATCAAAAAATCAAAGTTATCAAAGTTGTTCGTGAATTAACAGGCTTAGGCTTAAAAGAAGCAAAAGCATTAGTTGACGAAGCTCCAAAACCATTAAAAGAAGGCGCTACTAAAGAAGAAGCTGATGATATTAAAGCTAAAATTGAAGAAGTTGGCGGAAGCGTCGAAGTAAAATAATTACTCGATAACCACTAAAAATCACTTGCTTGCGCAGGTGATTTTTTTGTTTAACAGACGAAGTCTGAGAAAGAAGAACAATGGGAAAAAAACAGACAAATCAAGTGAAAGAAATCACCCCCATGGCGGTAGACTTCCCCCAATGGTATACAGATGTTATCTCTAAAACTGAATTGGTGGACTATTCTCCGGTAAAAGGATTTATGGTGATTCGGCCCTACGGTTATGCGATTTGGGAGCTGATCCAGGGTGCTTACGATAAACGCTTTAAAGAAACCGGTCATGAGAACATGTATTTTCCGCTTTTGATTCCAGAAAGCCTTTTAACAAAAGAAGCTGAACATGTCGAAGGATTTGCTCCAGAGGTCGCCTGGGTTACCCATGGTGGCGGCAAAGAACTGGCCGAAAAACTAGCAGTGCGCCCGACATCAGAAACGATTATTTGCAGTATGTACTCAAAATGGCTCAATTCCTATCGTCAGCTGCCTTATTTGTATAATCAATGGTGTTCAGTTGTGCGGTGGGAAAAAACCACCCGACCGTTCCTTAGAACCTCTGAGTTTTTATGGCAGGAGGGCCATACCCTCCATGAAACTCCGGAAGAAGCTCAGGAAGAAACCATGCAAATGCTGGGGATCTACCGGGAAATCGCCGAAAGCCACCTGGCCATGCCGATGGTCGTTGGTCGAAAAAGTGATAAAGAAAAATTTGCGGGTGCCGATGCCACCTATACCATGGAAGCATTGATGCACGATGGTCAGGCCCTGCAATCAGGGACTTCTCATAATCTTGGCCAGCATTTTACCAAGGCCTTTGAAATTACCTACCTGGATCGCAATAATGAGCAGTCCTTTCCTTTCCATACTTCCTGGGGGGTATCGACACGCTTAATCGGTGGGATTATCATGGTTCATGGTGATGATAATGGTCTGGTTCTGCCTCCGAAAATTGCCCCGATTCAGGTGGTGGTCATTCCAGTGGCCCAACATAAAGAAGGGGTATTGGATAAAGCCTGGGAAATCAGTAAAGCGCTGGGGAAAGATTTCAGAGTTAAGGTTGATGATCTGGATGGCTATTCTCCTGGCTGGAAGTTTAACCAGTGGGAAATGAAGGGTGTGCCAATCCGTCTGGAAATTGGTCCTCGGGACATTGAAAATGGTCAATGTGTACTGGCCCGACGGGATACGGGTGAAAAAATTCAGGTCAGTTTGGATAATGTCAGCCAGGCTGTAGATGACTTGTTGGCGGAAATTCAGGCCAACTTGTTTAATAAAGCGCTGAAAATGCGGGAAGAAAAAACCTCCACTGCGGAAAACATTGATGAATTCAAAAAGAATTTATCAGAAAATCCGGGGTTTGTCAAAGCGATGTGGTGTGGTGAGCGAAGCTGTGAAGATCAGATAAAAGAAGAAACTGGCGCATCGATCCGTTGTATCCCATTTGAAGATGAACAGGAAGTGTTGTACGCAGGCAAATGTGTCTGTTGTGGTAAGCCAGCACAAAAAATGGCCTACTTCGCCCGAGCTTATTAGGAAGCATGAGCGTGTGAAAATGAGCAGCATTGCAATGACCAACCTGGGATTTTTCTTGAATGAAGGCGAATTTTATGAACATATCCGGATGAAAAAAGGATCAAGACGGGCCCTGCCCATTGAGCGAATTCTTGAGTCAGCAAGAAATATTCCGAAGCCAAAGGTGCTCTATCGGGTATCCGAAGCGAAAATCATTGATGCTACGCACTTCACCCTGGATGGCGTCGAATTTGTCAGTGAAGCTGGAGTGGAAAAAATTGCCAAGTCTACCTATGTTTTTCCGAATATTGTCACGGCTGGTCGGGAAATTGAGAATTATTGTCTTTCCCGGGAGAACGTTCTGGATCAGTACATTATCATGGAGCTCTGCAATTTCGCCTGCGAATTTGCCAGAGAAGCGCTGATACGTGATGTTAGGAATCGCTATGGTGTGTCGATAACGGATTGTATCTATCCGGGTGAAGATGGATTTCGTCTGGAATCGGGTAAAAAAATATTTGATTTATTTGAAAATGTCGAAGACCAAATTGGTGTTACAGTCACTGAGATGGGGCTGACCACCCCGAGTCGAACAGCCTACGCAATTTATTTTGGCTAATCAATTAAATCGATAAAACGTATAAAGAGGCCCTAAGTTATCCTTAGATGGCCTCTTCTTTTATGCATTTTTTAAATTGTTAAACAATTCGATCATTCGTATATTGAGCAGGGGATGGACGAAGTAGGGCGCAATTTCAGCCATTGATTCCATTACAAAAGTCCGTTCCTGAATCCGGGGATGGGGGAGAATCACATGGGGATCATCACTGATCAGATTATCGTAAAATAAAATATCCAGATCAATAGTCCGGGGGCCCCAGTGGATCGTTCGTTCCCGTTTAAGTTCCAGCTCGATCTCTAGCAGCCGGTTCATCAGGACAGGAGGCGGCAGGGTGGTTCTGATTTTTAAAACGCAGTTGAGAAAGGCATCCTGATCGGTGTAGCCCCAGGGCTCGGTTTCGATAATTGTGGATTGGGTCAGTCCTTCAATGCCAGGGGTATTTTTTATGGCAGTAATGGCTTCGGTTAGATTTAGATTGCGGTCGCCCATATTGGTGCCCAGTCCGATAAAGGCCTGGTGCCAACCGCGGTTTATTTCAATGGCGACGGTATCCATCGATTTAAGTATCGGGGCCCAGGGCTTTTTAATGGTAAGGCTGACATGTTTAACCATCGGGTAGTGTTTTAAAACATAGGTCGCCAGCATTTCGCCAGCGGTTTCAATCAGGTCGTAGCTTTCTTTTTTAAATTCGATCTCCAGGGCATGACAGAGTTCGCCATAATGAACGGATTTTGTCAAATCGCCGGTGAGGGCCGCTTCCTGCATATCCAGAGATAGAGTTACAGAAATCAGAAATTTCTGGCCCAGGGTTTTTTCTTCGGGGAAAACCCCGTGATAGGCAAAGACCTCAAAGTCTTTTATATAGAGTTTGTCCATGGTGCTCCTTTCAGAATACTGGCGGTCATTTGTGCCGCCCGTTTATTTTCCAGGACATCATGAACCCGAATAATCGAGGCTCCCTTCATAATTCCGATAACCGTGGTGGCCACAGTGCCCTCCACCCGTTCGGTTACCGGCAGATCCAGGGTCAGGCCGATAAAGCCTTTGCGGGAGGTACCCAAAAGAACCGGGTAGCCGAGAGTTTGCAGGTCTTCCAGATGGTGCATTGTTTCCATATTCTGGGCGTAATCCTTGGCAAAGCCAATGCCGGGGTCAAGGATGATGGCATCCTTGGAAATGCCAGCGCTTACGGCGATATTGATGGATTCCTGAAGATCGCCATTAATATCGGTCATCAGGTTGTGATAATTCTGATTAGTGCGGTTATGCATCAGGACGCAGGGAACCTGGTATTTGGCAGTAAACTCGGCCAGGGACGGATCATATTTAAAGCCCCAGATATCATTGACCATGTCGGCACCAGCCGCTAAGGCCGCTGCCCCAACAGACCCCTTGTAGGTATCAATGGAAATGGGAATGTCAAAGCGCTGGCGGATTGCTTCGATCATTGGAACGACTCGCTCGATTTCTTCGGCATCACTGATTTGAGTATGACCGGGACGGGTCGATTCGCCGCCAAGATCAATAATATCAGCACCATCGAGGATCATTTTTTCTACCTGCCTCAGGCTGGCATCCAGGTTATTGAATTTGCCGCCGTCAGAAAATGAATCGGGGGTAACGTTTAAGATCCCCATAATGAGGACCTGATTGCTTAAGTCAAAATTTTTATTGCCAATTCGCATGAATACTCCTTTAATAAACAATGGTCAGGTTTTTCTTTTCACGTGACCAATCACATTCGGTTTCAACCGGGCAGCAAAAACAGGCCCGGGATAATTTGTCGCTTTGATAAACTAGTTTACTGAATCCCTGGGCTTTTGGATTACGATGATTAAGGATTGCCTCGAGGATCAGATTATTTTGATCGTCAGTATAATCAAGGGTTTTCAGCAGGGGAATTGCCAACTGGTGAGAGGCGATTTCATGGGGTGTTTTGTCCTGATATTGAACAAAACGACCAATGTCGTGGAGCAATGCGGTGGTATAAATCAGATCCCGGGAGAAGTTTAGTCCGGCTTCCATAGTCTTGATACTGGCAATGCGGGCGACTGATAAAAAATGGTCGATGTCATGACGACAAAACGGTCGATTGACCTCGCAGGTTTCTATTTTTTTTAGATAATTCTGATAATCATTCATGTGAAAAAGGGTGTTGGTATTTTTTAACTGATCCATTAACCACGTCCTATTTGATGCTTAAAAGTTTATGGACTTCGTCTTTGAGCTCCTTGTTATGCTCAAATATACCGGCTTGCATCGCAGTAACGGTACGGGTGCCGGGACGTTTGACGCCGCGCATATTCATGCAGAGATGTTCGGCTTCAACGATAACCATGACGCCGCGGGCTTGCAGGTATTCCATAACGGCTTCACCAATTTCGGTGGTTAATACTTCCTGAAGCTGTGGTTTTTTGGCATAAACATCAACTGTTCTAACCAGTTTAGACAGCCCGGCAACCCGACCATTGGGAATATAGGCAATGTGAACCTTACCGTAAAAGGGTAACAGGTGATGTTCGCACATCGAATAAAAGGGAATGTCCCGTTCAATGACAATATCATCTGATTTTACGGCAAAGGTTTTGGCCAGGTGAACTTCGGCAGTATGGCCCAGACCTGAAAAAATTTCTGCATACATCCGGGCAACCCGGGCAGGGGTTTCAACCAGGCCTTCCCGGGTGGGATCTTCGCCGATGGCTTCTAGAATCATTGTGACAGCTTCTTGGATTTTCTTTTGATCAATCATTTTTCTCCTATCGCCGAATCAACTTCAATTTGATCCGGAATGGTTTTTACTAAAACCAAATAAAAAAAGCATTACTTAAATAAAACAAATGTTTTAAGCAATGCTTCCGCAACCCTTAATTGGTTGTTAAGGGGTCCAGCGGAAGCAACAAGATATCGCAATGAGTTCATTTCGTTTAAAGGCAACTTCCCATCCTCTAACACTTTACGCATCTTGTCTACTCTGTTATATTTAATTGGGTGTATTTTAACATGGGACGGGGCAGGTTACAAGGGTAATATAACGTATTCTTAAACGTTCTAAGTATCGATTGGCTGGAAATTTGCGGATAAAAAAATCAAAAAAAAGTTACTAAAATCAACAAAAAATGTAAAGAGAAAAAATTTAACCATTTTTTTAACAAAGTCGCTCAGTTGATGTAATCGATTGGCAATATTTTTACTTGTCGGTCACTGAAAGATGAAAGATAGTTGCGAAAGTTGACAACCGAAAGCGGAGAGAATTACGAATTACATCGTTTACTTAAGCCGGATATGTTAAAATAATTCTGCCAAATAATCAGAAAATTGAAATATAGTTAGAAATGAGTGGAACGATGACCGAATCAGATATATTAACAGCCAACGTGCCAAGTGGCGATCAATTTATTAAAAAAACGTTATATATGCGGGGGATTCCCAAATGGGAATTTGACCGTTATCTGAGAAAGAAAGCCGAAACAATTGGGAAAGATTGCTATACCGGTGCGGGCTGGCAGGTAACCTTGTCGCCAGAGCGACAGGAAAGTATTGGGGTCTGTTCACTGGTGGCAGTGGATGTTACCCTGGTGGTGGAAAAGGATCAGTTTGACGACTTTTTGCGCAGCTTTCGAAAGAACTTTCTTCGAGGTGGAGGTTGACCATGGAAGAAAAGAATTCCAAGAAGAGTTTTTATTCGCTGGATAACGCGGGTGTCCTCTACACGGCCATTGCCTCATCACGAATCACTACTGTATACCGGATGACCGTGGAATTATCAGAAGAAATCCAACCAGTGACATTACAAAAAGCGCTGGAACAGATTATTCATCGGTTTCCCTATTTTCAGGTGACGTTAAAACGTGGTTTTTTCTGGTACTACTATGAACACACCGAGGCGATACCAAGGGTAGAGGAAGAAACCTATTATCCCTGTAAAACAATGCGACAGCGGCAGGGCAAGACCTTTCCCTTTCGGGTGCTCTATTATAAAAAATACCTCCATGTCGAATTTAATCACAGCATCTGTGATGGTAGCGGTGGCCTGGCCTTTTTGCAAACCTTGATTATCGAGTATTTTAAGCTGTGCAAAGAGATTTTTCCCAGAAATCTGGGTAAAGCCATGGATATTGATACGGATGTGGATCCAGGGGAGTTTGAAGACTCCTTTAAGGTCTATTATGAAGAAAATGTACCGCCGCCGCCGGGTAGTAAAAAGGTCTTTCATTTTCCCTTTGAACTACTGGATAAGGGGGAGTACCTTTTGCTGACCGGTTTTGTGCCGGTAGCGCCCTTATTGGATCTGGCTAAGCGTCATGGTTGTACCCTGACCCAGTTTATTCTGGCTCTTTACTTTGAAAGTATTCAGGAATATATTATGGAGCTGCCAATCAGTGAGAAAAAAAAGCGGCGCCAACGGATTGCCATCAATGTACCGGTCGATTTGCGAAAGATGTTTCCTTCGATTACACTGCGAAATTTCTTTATCAGTCTTAATCCGGAGATTGATCTGGCCCTGGGCTATTATACCCGGGCGGAGATTATTGAGCAGATCAAAGGTTATATGGGTTTATATATGAATCGGAAGCATATTAACCGCTATATTTCCCGTAATGTACGCAATGAACAACTGATCTTTCTTCGGATCATTCCCCTGTGGGTAAAAAAGCTGCTGATGCCTCTTGTCTATAAACGTTATGGCGAGCGGGGCTATACCAGTGGTTTATCCAATTTGGGGGTGGTCACGGTTCCGGAAGAGCTGCGCCCCTATGTGAAGAGTTTTGAAGTCTTTCCTTCCCCCAGCGCTGAAAGCCGACTAAAGATGGTAACGGTCAGTTATGAGAATCGGCTGGCCCTGTGTTTTGGCAAAACCACTGGAGAAACGGTCATTGAAAAGATCTTTTTTGGAAAAATCAGACAGCTGGGAATTCCGGTAAAAATTGAAACGAATAAGAGGTGAGAATCATGGCCTATTGCCCAAAATGTGGTGTTGAAGTTGAAGATGATGTGAAAAACTGTCCGCTTTGCGACTTTCCCGTTCCGGATGTCAATGATGGAATTTTTTCTCAGGACAGTAAATATCCTCAGGCGATCAATACCTATGAAGAAGATCATCTGGGAAAAAAGAATCAGGCGTTTTTTTCGATTACGATTATTGCGGCCAGCATTATGGTGATTATTGGCGTCATCTATCTGGTTTATCCCTGGAATCATGTTTTGCTGAAATATATCGCCCTGGCGGATCTCAGCATTTTTGCCATTGTCTTTTTTGCCATGGGTTACCTCAAACCGAACTATAATTTTCTGGGAGCCTATATTACCGTGGTGATTACCTGCCTGTTTGTTTATATGATTGGTGGAAGCCAAACCAACTGGTTTTTAAGTTATGCCTTTCCGATTGCCACCCTGCTTTATCTGGATGTCAGCCTGTTTCGCTTTATTCTGAAACACACCCGGCATAAAAGTCAGTTCATTTTTATTCCCACCAACCTGATTCTTTTTGTGATTGTACTGGCAATCGGCATTGATGGAATTGTCAGCTTAAATGTACTGGGGGAAGTCCAATTAACCTGGTCATTGATTGTAGCGGTCTCGGGCCTTTGCATCATTGGCCTGCTCCAGACGATTTATCATCGGATTCCGGAAAAAACCCGGAGAATGCTAAAAAAGAAAATGCATGTATGATCGGTAACGGATCAGTCAATTGATGTGATTAATGTTGACTTTAATAAGTGAAAATAAAGAGTTTCCCAAAAGAAGGCTGGAAAAGATAGCATCGCTATTTTATCCAGTCTTCTTCTTTTTTTTGACTAAATAAGACATATATGAGTAAAATATCGTTATATAAATTGTAAAAAAATCATAAAATTTTAAATAATCGAACTAAATCTTTAAAATACTTAATAAGTCTTAATGAACAGATATTATTCAGCGAATGCTTACTTATAAGATAGTTCTTGAAGTGGATTAAAGACACTCCAAATACGAATATAAGGGTAACATTAATATCTCAAAGACACGCTTAAAATATATTGAATTTAACCCTAGAGAAATAGTATGAAAAATTCCATTTATCAGTCAAAAAATTCTCGTTTCAATTGAGCGGTTTCGTGTTAAATTGAGGAACCATCTTAAATGATTTGGGTAATTATCACGTACAAAGGAGGTCATTGAAATGGCAGTGCAAATTACGACAGCAGAAGCCGTAAAAAAAATTGTTGATCAATCTTCTGTTATGATCGGAGGATTTTTAGGGGCTGCTGTTCCACTAAAAATGATCGATGAAATAGCAGCAGCTGGCGTTAAGGACCTGACCGTCATCAGTATTGGCGCAGGGTATCGGGGTGGCGGTGTGGATGTTGGCAAATTGGTCTTAAATAAGCAGATTATCAAATATGTGACATCACATGTGGGCACTGATCCCAATTTGATCAAACAAATTGTGGGTGAAGAAGTGGAACTGGAGTTAAGCCCCATGGGCACCTTTGTGGAGCGGGTGCGCGCTG
Source organism: Acetobacterium sp. MES1 (assembly GCF_002237635.1). Classification (NCBI taxonomy): domain Bacteria; kingdom Bacillati; phylum Bacillota; class Clostridia; order Eubacteriales; family Eubacteriaceae; genus Acetobacterium; species Acetobacterium sp. MES1. The sequence continues at coordinate 398 of NZ_MJUY01000022.1, read as the reverse complement.
GCGGTGCCGGATTGGGTGCTGTTGTCACACCGGTGGGGATGGGAACAGAGGTCGAAGCGATGGCACAAAAAATTACCGTCGATGGAAAACCTTACCTGTTATTTAAGCCGATCCGGGCTGATGTGGCGATAATTAAAGCCTATCGGGCTGACCCTTTGGGAAATTTGCAATATCAGGGAATGAGTAATACGAATCTGATTATGGCCACGGCTGCCGACATTGTCATTGCTGAGGTGGATGAGATTGTCGAGATTGGCGAGATTGCTTGTGAACAAATTGGGACCCCGGGAATCTTTGTGGATTATATTGTTAAAGGACATCGTTATGAAGAACGTAAGATGATTTATGAAGAAATGTGGATTGCCACAAATAAATTATAGGAGGGTTCAAAATGCCTA
>NZ_MJUY01000021.1:0-43079 GCF_002237635.1 Acetobacterium sp. MES1 | reverse complement strand
CCATTATTACAATCGACGACGAATTTACAGTACAAATAATGGCTATCCACCGCTGGTTTATCGGGGGCTTTTTATCGACAATCATCAACTCGCTGCATAGCATTCAAAGTTTTGATGATTGTTACCGACGATGAGGGCTGGCTATTCTATAGGGGCTTGGAAAATTCCTTGCGTGTTTTGACTGAACTATTATTGACAATTCCAAAGACTATTTTGGCAAGGTTTTGCAAACTTGCATCGCAAAGTATGATGGGATCGTTCTTTATCAGGTCAGTTCGCTGGTAATTCTCAAAAACAGCCCAATGATTGCCTATGGAAAAATAAAAAATGATGGGGATAATAGCAACGAGAAATAAAAAAAGTTAAAGGTAGCGACAATTGATTTTAGCAGAAGGATGGTTTTTTAAATGAAGGATAATCACTTCAAAAAGGTGTGTGATATGATTGAACTTAAGCAACTGAAATATTTTGTGGTCTGTGCCGATGTGGGATCATTCAGTAAAGCTGCCGAAATCCTTTATACGACCCAACCCAATGTCAGCAAGGCGATCAAGGCGCTGGAAGAACATCTCGGATTTAGTCTCTTTCATCGCAAAAGTCGGGGGATTCTATTGTCATCCCGGGGTAAATACGTCTATGAGTATGCCTGCAAAGCCATTGATAACATCGAAATGCTGGCTTCGTTTTCGCAGACGGACCGGATTGAGCAATTGCAGATCGCCAGTAATCCCAGTGCCTGGATGGCTAAGGTATTTGCCGATTTTTATAATCAGTTTCACGTCAAACAATTGCATTTTGAGCTTTATACGGCTTCGGTAGCAGAAATCATCAAGCGGGTGGCCGGTTATCAGGATGAACTGGGTTTTGTCTATGTGATGGACAGTCAGAATACCGCCTTTCAGTATATCTTGACCAGAAACCACCTGGAATTTGTGGAGCTTAAAAAAACCCAGGTGGTTTTGTATCTGGGTCAGAAACACCCGCTCTATCAGGCCCGTGAGATCAGTGAAGCAGAACTGAAGAAGCTCAAGCTGGTGCAGTGCTATGAAGACGAATTTGATCTCAACAATTACTGGAAAATAACCAATCCGCAAGGAAAAGACATGCCCGCCCTGGAGAGTGTGGTGGTAACCAACAGCGACTGTGTGATGATGCAGCTGCTGCAAACCACTGATCTGGCTAATATCGGCAGCGGTTATATCACTGCTGACGTGGACGAGAAGGAGCTCAACGGTATTCCCCTATTCGAAAAGGAGAATGTCGTGATGTTTGGATATATCCGCAGACGGCAAGAAGAACACAGTGAATGGGGCAAGCGGTTTCTGGAATTTATGATGGCAAATCTGGAATCGGGGGATCCCGTTAAAGGCCAAATGGAATAAGAAGGTATGCTAAATTGGAATGGCGAAATAACCCCCCATGGAGGTTGTAATGCCATTTTTTAAGTGATAAAATCTTACCGGCAAATGCGCTAATGCGAGAAAGGCTTTGCATCAATGAAAAAATATGTTGGAAAACGTCTATTACAATTAATCCCAATCATTCTGGGTATCACCCTGTTATCCTTCACCCTGATGCAGTCAGCCGCCGGGGATGCCGTTGATGCCCTTTACGATAACGCCAGTGGCGGCGTATCAGAAGAAGTCAAGGCCGAGAAAAGGCACGAACTGGGGCTCGATCAGCCCTTTATTATCCAGTATACCAACTGGCTGGGCGGGGTATTAACCGGCGATATGGGCGTTTCCTATATTTCCAATAAACCGGTTTTTGAAACCTTTGTGTCAAAGTTGCCAGCGACGATATATCTGACACTAACTTCAATTTTACTTACCGTCCTGATTTCGATTCCCTTTGGGGTTTTAGCGGCCGTCCGTCATAATCGTTTCACCGATTATCTGATCCGCTTTTTCAGTTTTATCGGCAATGCCTTACCGGGGTTTTTTGTCTCGCTGCTGCTGATCTATTTTCTGGCCTTACAGCTCAAGCTGTTTCCGGTTATGGGCAATGGCAGTTTAAAGAGCATCGTTTTGCCGACGCTGACTCTGGCGATAGCCATGTCGGCCAAATACACCCGCCAGGTTCGCACCACGGTACTGGAAGAACTCAATAAGGACTATGTCATCGGAGCCCGGGCCAGGGGGATCAGGGAGCCAGTGGTGCTTTTTGCCAGTGTACTGAAAACTGCGATGCTGACCATTGTCACCCTGCTGGCGCTGTCAATTGGTTCCTTACTGGGTGGTACGGCAATTGTTGAATCCATCTTTATGTGGGATGGCGTCGGGAAGCTGGCGGTGGATTCGATTATGATGCGGGATTACCCGATGATCCAGGCCTATGTCATCTGGATGGCGATTATTTATGTGGGCGTTAATCTGGTGACCGATATCATTTATCATTATCTGGATCCCCGGATTCGATTGGAACAGGAGGCCTGATGGAAGTAACAGAGCGTACAGCGATTCGGGTCAGAACCCGGAAAATAAAAAAAAATCACACGATGACGAAATTCTATCTTTTTCTGACCTTGGTGATAATTTTATTGCTGGTGGCAGCCCTGGCACCCCAGATTGTTTCCTATGATCCCTATGCTCAGGATCTGATGCAGGCCTTGCAGCCCCCCAGTCCGGAGCATCCGCTGGGGACGGATCGCTATGGCCGGGATATGTTGTCCCGGGTGATAATGGGGGGACAAACCACTATTTACTCGGCACTGCTGCTGGTAGCGATCATCACCGGATTTGGAACCCTGGTGGGATTGTTCTGTGGGTATCAGGGGGGTAAAATCGACTCGTTTATCATGCGGGTTTCGGATGTCTTTCTGGCGTTTCCGGGAATGGTCTTTGCGATAGCCGTGGCTGGCATTTTAGGTGGTGGGCTGATCAATGCGGTGGTGGCGCTGGCCTGTATTTCCTGGCCTAAATTTGCCCGGTTGGCCCGAGGGCAGGTGCTGGCGATTAAAAACATGCCCTATATCGCCGCCGCCAGGCTGAGTGGTTCCGGTTCGATCAAAATTATTTTTAAGCATATTTTACCGAATATTATTGGCCCGATTCTGGTAACGGCCACCCTTGACATTGGCACCATGATGATGGAACTGGCGGGATTGTCCTTTCTGGGTTTAGGGGCAATGCCCCCAATTGCCGAGTGGGGTTCAATGATGAGTGAAGGGCGCAGTATGCTGCAGACATCGCCATGGGTAATTTTAGCACCCGGTTGTGCTATTTTTATATCAGTAACGTTATTTAACTTACTTGGGGATACGGTCAGAGATGTTCTGGATCCCAAAACTAAAAGAAAAAAAGGAGTAGAAATGAAAGTAAAAAGTAAGATTCTGGCAGTGCTGCTGACCACCACACTGGTTGGCGGGATGTTGACTGGCTGTGCCGGTTCGACCAGCACCAAAAGTGCGGAAGAAAAGGTATTTAATTATGGAACCGTAGCCTATAGTGTCGGTAATTCAAATGTGGGAATGAATCCACATGAATCCTACATCGGTTGGTCAACCCTGCGTTATGGGGTCGGTGAAACGCTCTTTAAGTTTAATGAGAAGATGGAGTTGGAGCCCTGGCTGGCCAAAGATTATGAACAGATTGATGACTATACCGTTAAAATCAATTTACGGGATGACGTTACCTTCTCCAATGGCAAGAAAATGACCGGAGAAGCGGTTAAAGCCTGCTTTGATAACTTGATTGCCGTTCATGATCGGGCCCCCAAAGATTTACAGATTAAGTCAATCACCGCCGACGGACAAAGCATCACGATCGTATCAGATAATAAGGTACCGGCATTGGTAAATTACCTCTGTGACCCCTATGGCTGCATCATCGATATGGAGGCTGGGGTAACGGCGGATAAAAACGTCGTTGGAACAGGACCTTATGTGGCCAAAAATATCACTGAGACCGAAATCAATCTGGAAGCCAACAATGACTATTGGGGTGGAAAGCCAAAGGTTGGAAAGGTAAATATCAAGAGTATTGTCGATGGCGATACCTTAACCATGGCTCTGCAAAGTGGCGAAATTGATGCGGCCCAAGGTCTGCCCTATGCCAGTCTGGAACTGTTTCAAAATAATGATGACTTTACCATCAGTTCCACCAACACTTCCCGGGTTTACCAGGCTGCTCTAAACTATGATTCAGCGGTGATTAAAGACGATGCCGTTCGTAAAGCCATGGCCATGAGCATGGATAAGGACGGTTTTACCACGGTGCTGTTAAAGGGCAATGGAACGCCAGCAGTCGGTCCCTTCCCGGCTAACTTTACATTTGGCGGCGATGTGGTTAAGGACACCGGTTATGACATCGACGGCGCCAAAAAAGTGCTGGAAGCAGCAGGCTGGATTGATTCTGATGGTGATGGGATACGGGAAAAAAATGGCCAGAAATTATCGATCAAGTGGCTGACCTACACCTCCCGTCAGGAGTTGCCGCTACTGGCCGAATCGGTTCAGGCCACCTATAAACAAGCCGGGATTGATGTACAGGTCAACGCCACCGATTCCTACAAGGATTTTTTGAAAGCCGGCGATTATGATGTTTTTGCCAACGCCTTTGTAACTGCGCCCACCGGAGATCCCCAGTATTATTTCACCACCCATGTGGTTGATAATTCTGACTACAACCGGGGACATTACCATAGCGACAAGGTGGAAGCCCTGGTTGCGCAGCTGCGAAGCGAATTTGACACCGAAAAACGGGCAACGCTGGCGGTTTCAATTGCCCAGCAAGTTCTTGATGACAATGCTTATATCTACGCCTCTCATTTAAAAATGTCTTTTGTGATGAAAAAGGGGGTAACCGGCTTTACCGCTCACCCATCAGACTATTATGAAATCACAGCCGATCTGGACATTAACGAATAAGTCGTCCCGATCAGAAGAGAGGGTTTATGCAACAACCATTACTGGAATTTAAAAATGTTGAAATATCCTATGATGGGGAGCCGATGGTTCGGGGGATCAACTTAACCATGCAACCGGGTGAAATCCTCGGGATTGTCGGCGAGTCCGGCAGTGGCAAAAGCACCCTGATCAAGGCGGCCATGGGTCTTCTGGGCCCGGATGGATTGGTCAATCGGGGCGAGATCGTATATAAGGGGAAGCCGGTTCTTGATCTTGATGATGAAGCATTGCGGATGCTGCGGGGACCAGAAATGGGGATGATTTTTCAGAACTGTGGCGGTGCCCTGTGTCCAATCCGGACCATTGGCGAGCAGCTTTATGAAACCATGGCCCAGCATGGCATCAGTGACCGCCGGCTGGTTCGGGAAAAAGCCACAGCTCTGTTTAAGAAGATTCATTTATATGACACTGAGCGGATTTTAAAGAGCTATCCCTTTGAATTATCCGGCGGGATGAATCAACGGGTCGGGATTGTCATGGCAATGCTGCTGGAACCGGAGCTGCTCTTTGCCGATGAGCCGACCTCGGCGCTGGACGTCACCGTCCAGGCCCAGGTGGTCCGGGAACTGATGGCGATGCGGGAAGCATTTGGAACCGGAATTGTGGTGGTGACCCATAATATTGGGGTGGTGTCATTTATGGCCGATACCGTGGCGGTGATGTGCAAGGGTAAGCTGGTTGAATATGGCAAAGCCCGGGAGGTCATTGATCATCCTCAGCAGGATTACACCCGCCAGCTGATTGCGGCCATGCCCCGGATAAAAAGGTGAAATGTGATGACGATTTTAGCAGTCAACAATTTAAAAAAAACCTATACCAAAGGAAAAACCACCATTTGTGCGGTTGATGAGATTAGCTTCCATGTCGAAAAAGGCGAATGTCTGGCCCTGGTGGGCGAAAGCGGCAGCGGTAAAAGCACGGTTGCCAAGCTGATCACCGGACTGGAATCGTTGGATGGCGGTGAGATTGTTCTGGATGGCAAAACACTTAAAAACCCTAAGGGAAAAGAACTGAAACGGCTTTACCATCTGGTTCAGATGGTCTTTCAGATGCCGGTGGATTCCTTTAATCCCCGGATTCGGCTGGGGGAAAGTGTCATGGAAGGGCTGATCAATCAGGGTATGGGGCGTCGGGAGGCTAAAAATAAAGCCATTGACTATCTGGAAATCTGCGGCCTTGGCCCGGAATTTGTTAGCCGTTATCCCAGTGAGGTCAGCGGTGGCGAGTGTCAGCGGGCCTCAATTGCCCGGGCACTTGCCCGGCAACCCCAACTGCTCATCTGTGATGAAGCGACCAGCGCCCTGGATGTAACCGTCCAGTCTCAGATTATGGCACTCCTAACACAATTGCGAAAAGATCAGGGGATGTCGCAACTGATGATCTGTCATGATCTGGCCCTGGTGCAGCAATGCTGCGACCGGGTGCTGGTAATGCATCAGGGGCGGGTGGTGGAAGCCGGTACCCCGGATGAGGTGATTGCCAATCCCCGGGAAGCCTATACAAAAAAACTGATCGATTCGATTCTGTAAAATATGAAAGGGCATCTCCCCTTGGGTGGTGTCCTTTTTCTATATCTGTTATAATGGGTTAAACAGATATAGAAAATGAGGTGAACGGAGATGCATAAACATCAGGGCGAATGGGAGGATGCTGGACATGATGCGGGCCACAGCGGAGATCATCACCATCATCATGAACATACCCAAACCAAATCCGTGTTGAATCGCCTTTCCCGGGCTGCGGGTCATCTTGAATCGGTGAAAAAAATGGTCGAATCGGGAAGAGACTGTACCGAGGTGCTGATCCAGTTGTCGGCGGTGAAGTCAGCCATTAATAACGTCGGTAAAATAATTTTACAGGATCATATTGAGCATTGTATCGTTGATGCGGTGGAAAATAACGACGAAAAGGCTTTGGAAGAACTCAGAAAAGCAATTGACCGCTTTATGAAATAATGGCTGTGGCTAAAAACCGGGTAAAACGCGACTGGCATGGAACGATATTCCAAAACAGAATATCATTTCCACAAAAGAGACTTGCATAGGTGGTTTAAGCATGTTAAAATGGCAAACAGAAACAATGAAAGACACCTGATTGTGGCATTGTTTCTGTTTTTTAGTGTTTTTTAAAACACCGACAACGAATTAAATATTAATAAAACAGGTGCCGGCAGTAACGAAGGGTTACAGGCCGGTGAAAAGGGAAGAGGGGTGAAAGTCCCCCGCGGTCCCGCCGCTGTAAAAGAAGAGTTCCTCCAGGAATGCCACCAGAAATGGGAAGGCAGGAGGTAATGTTGACGCTTGAGCCAGAAGACCTGCCTGCTTTAATTACTCAGACTCTACGTGCGATAGAGGAGGTGTTTTTTTTGCAGGCTTTTTGCGACCTCACTATCTTTTTGGAGATGGTGAGGTTTTTTTATGGAAAAAAGCATCAATATTGCCACAGTGAAGTCTTACATTGTGATAGAGCGGGGTTTCTTTACCAGAATGTGCAATGGTAAAAGCCGAGCAAATCAAATAAATAAGTATTTTTTGAGGAGAAAAAGAAAATGAAATTAAAAAAGGGTTTAGCGGTGGTAATGACTGCCGTGTTGTGTGCCGGAATGTTTGCCGGTTGCTCAGGAGCGTCCGCTAAAAGTGATGTGTCGACTAAAGAAGCGTTAAATTATGCCTGCACCAAGGATATTCGGGATATCAACCCGCATTTGTACTCGGGTGAAATGTCAGCCCAGAACATGGTGTTTGAAGGCCTGACCAAGAATGAAGGCGGAGAAGTGAAGCCAGCTCTGGCTGAAAGCTGGGAAATTTCAGCAGATGGACTGGAATACACCTTTCATTTAAGAAAAGGGGTCACCTTTACCGATGGTGCGCCGTTTAATGCTGCCGCAGTCAAGCTGAACATGGATGCCATTCTTGGTAATGCGGAACGCCATTCCTGGCTGGACATGGTTAATGAGATTAAAGAAAATGTGGTGGTCGATGACCACACCTTCAAACTGGTCTTAAAGCATCCCTACTATCCAACCCTGGTGGAGTTGGGACTGACCCGACCCTTCCGCTTTATTTCGCCCAACTGTTTTGTCAATGGCACCACCAAAGAAGGGGTTAGCGGCTATATCGGGACCGGCCCCTGGGTCTTATCGGAGCATGTCGACAATCAGTATGCCACCTTTACGCAGAATGAAACTTACTGGGGTGACAAAACTAAAATTAAAACCATTAACTGGAAGGTCATGCCAGATTCCCAGACGATTCTGTTAGCGTTGCAAAACGGCGAGGTCGATTTACTTTTCGGAGCCGATGGTGATCAGGTTGATCTGGATTCCTATAAGAAGTTGGAAGATGAAGGAGCCTACAAAACCTATATAAGTGAGCCGGTCGCTTCACGAGCGATTCTTATCAATAGTAATTCACCGATTACCAAAGATATTAAAGTTCGAGAAGCCATTGAATATGCCGTAAACAAGGAAAACATCATTCAGGGAATTTTAAATAACTCGGAGGATCAGGCCGATACGCTACTGTCTAAAGATGTTCCCTACTGTGATATCGATTTTAAAACCATCACCTATAATCAGGATAAAGCCAAACAACTACTCGATGAAGCCGGTTGGAAACCAGGAAGTGATGGGATTCGGGAAAAGGATGGTCAGAAATGTGAGATTACCCTTTCCTATAATTCCAAGAACGCCCAGGAAGGTACCATTGCCACCTCCATTCAGGCCGATCTGGCAGCCGTAGGCATCAAGATGAATATTCTCGGGGAAGAAAAACAGGCCTTCCTGGATCGTCAGAAAACCGGCGATTTTGATCTGCAGTATTCGCTGTCATGGGGAACCCCTTATGATCCCCAATCCTATGTTTCATCATGGCGAATTCCCGCTCATGGAGATTATCAGGCTCAGGTTGGTCTGGAAAAAAAGCAGTGGCTGGATGAAACCATCACGAAGATTATGATCGAATCAGACGATAGCAAGCGGGCCGACATGTATAAAGAGGTACTGACTTATATTAATGATCAGTATGTCTATGTCCCGATTTCCTATTCAAAAACCAAGGCAGTGGGAATCAAGGGACTTGAAGGGGTAAGCTTTAACGATTCGCAATATGAAATCCCCTTCGAAAAAATGTACTTTTCCAATTGACCACCAATTTTGATTATCCAAAAAAAAAGGGAGTAAGACCATGAAGCAATACTTCGTCAAAAGGCTCCTGTGGATGATTCCGATTTTGATCGGAATCTCCTTTTTTGCCTTTATACTGATTAATTTAAGCCCCAGTGATCCCGCTGAGGTGGCAATCCGGGTCAATGAGATCACCCCAACGGCTGAAAATGTCGCCCAGATGCGGGAGCAACTCGGTCTCGATGATCCCTTCTTAACCCGCTACGCTACCTGGCTGGGCAATGCCCTACAGGGTGATTTTGGTCACAGTTATGTCAATAATAAACCGGTAGCACAGGAAATTGCCAAGGCTCTGCCGCCAACGCTCTATCTGGCTGGGGTATCCTTATTGATCATTGTGGTTGTTTCAGTGGGGGTTGGGGTTTTATGTGCGGTAAAGGAAGATAGCCTTAGAGATAAGGCCTTACGGGGGATTGTCTTTGTGGGAACCGCTATCCCCGGTTTTTGGGCCGGGATACTCCTGATGTGGCTATTTGCCGTTAAGCTCAAGTGGTTGCCAACCAGCGGGATGACGGCTCCCGGTGCTGTCATTTTACCGGCAGTAACCCTGGCGCTGGGGTATATTTCCACCTATGTCCGGCTGATCCGCAACACTATGATTCAGAACAAGCGGGAAAATTATGTGCTGTATGGCCGGGTTCGGGGTCTATCAGAGAAGACCATCACCCGGCATGTTTTTAAAAACTCACTGCAAACTTCGCTAACCGCTTTGGGGATGTCAATTCCGAAGTTGATTGCTGGAACCGTGGTAATTGAAAATATTTTTGCCTGGCCGGGTATCGGTAGGCTTTGTGTGACCGCTATTTTTAATCGGGACTTTCCGATGATTCAAGCCTATGTCCTGATTATGGCGGTGTTGTTTGTTTTTTGTAATTTGCTGGTCGATATGGGATCGGTCTGGATTGATCCCCGCAGAAGGGAGGCCTGAGATGGTCGGTTTTTTTAAACGTTTCCGTAAAGATAGCCTGGCAATGTCTGTCAGCTTTTTTCTGGGGACGGTGATTCTGCTAGCTGTTCTGGCACCCCTGGTTGCGCCCTATGATCCGACTGCCCAGAACATTATCAATAAATTTCAGGGGCCGTCGCTGGCTCATTGGTTTGGAACCGATCAACTGGGTCGGGACGTCTTTTCCCGGATTTTATATGGTGGCCGGGTCACCATTCTGGTCTCGCTCCTGACCATGGCGGTAACGATTTTAATCGGCACGGTGCTGGGGGTGCTTGCCGGTTATTTCCGGGGCCGGCTTGATGATGTGATAATGCGGATTTGTGATATCATGCTGTCTTTTCCCAGTGAGGTGCTGATTCTGGCCATTGTGGGAATCCTCGGAACCGGAATCGCCAATATTGTTCTGGCCACGGTGATTGCCAAATGGGCCTGGTATGTGCGGATGATCCGGGCAATCATCATTCAGTTTATGGATAGTAACTATATCCGATTTGCCAAGGTATCCGGCTGTTCAACCGGACACATCATCAGAAAACATCTGTTGGTTGGAGCGCTGGGGGAGATTGCGGTGCTGGCGACACTGGATACCGCAGGAACAATTCTCAATATATCAGCCCTGTCCTTTCTGGGACTGGGGGTGCAGCCGCCCACCGCCGAGTGGGGGATGATGCTCAACGAAGCCAAAAATGTGATGACCACCAATCCTGGCCAGATGCTGGCGCCGGGCGTGGCGATTTTTATGGTGGTGGCAGCCTTTAATTTTTTGGGTGACAGTATTCAGGAAGCGATGAATCCCAAGATCGACAAGGTCTTTAAAACCAGGCGATCATTGTTTGGGGCGATGTTTGGGCGCAAAAAGGCGGTGATCGAATGAGTGTAATTCTTGAGGTGAATAATTTGCGGGTAACTGATTCGCGGGATCAGGATGAAATCATTCATGATATCAGTTTTTCAGTGGCCAAAAACTCTTGTCTGGGAATTGTCGGGGAAAGTGGCAGTGGTAAATCGATGATCACCCGGGCCCTGTTGGGAATCACCAACCCCTGGTTAAAACACCAGGGAAAGGCCGTTTTTAAAACGTCCGGTGAAGCCATTGATTTGCTCAGACAAAACGAAGATACCCTGCGGGAAATCCGCGGAAAACAGATTGCCATGATTCTCCAGGATGCCATGTCGGCCTTTGATCCGATCACCAGAATCGGCGATCAGATGGCCGAAACCTTTGTCGAGAATAAGGGGCTAACAAAAAAGCAGAGTATGAACCTGGCGAAAGAGGCCCTGGCGGTGATGAATATTCGGGAACCGGATCAGGTAATAAAAAAGTATTCCCACCAATTATCCGGCGGGATGCTGCAGCGTTGCATGATTGCCACCGCCCTGGCAATGGAGCCGGAGTTGATTATTGCCGATGAGCCGACCACCGCCCTGGATTCGATTAATCAGGGACAGGTTGTGGAGGAGTTTTTAATCATCCGCCAGAAAATTGGCACCGCCCTGATTTTTATTTCCCATGATCTGGGGGTGGTTAAGCATCTTTCCGATCAACTACTGGTGATGAAAGATGGGGTAGCGGTGGAATATGGCGACGCTGTTGACATTTTTAAAAATCCCCGGCATGCTTACACCCGATATCTGATTGATACCCGACTGGAATTGACACACGCTTTTCAGAGGGCGATGAAAAAAGGAGACCACCATGGCTAATCTGCTGGAAATAAAGGATTTGGAAAAAAGCTATCTGCAGGTAGGAACAAATTTTAAGGGAGCCCGGAATAAAATCCTCAATGGTGTTAATTTAAGCATCACTGCTGGCTCCTGTGTTGGCCTGATTGGTGAAAGCGGCAGTGGCAAAAGCACCCTGGCCCGGCTGGTGATGGGGCTGGAAAAGCCGGAGAAAGGCAGTATTTTATTTGAAGGGCTGCCAGTCAGACAGTGGCTTAAAAATAATAAGGGAAAAATGTCGGTGGTATTCCAGGATTATACCGCTTCGGTCAATCCCCGCTACACCGTAACAGAAGCAATAGCTGAACCGCTTTGTGCCAGTGGTGCAGAAAAAGATTTGGATTGGCACATTGAGCAACTGCTGGTGAGGGTAGGGCTGGAGCCAGAGGTCAAAAACCGTTACCCCCATGAACTCAGCGGTGGGCAGCTGCAACGGGTCTGTATTGCCCGAGCCATTGCCACGAAACCCCGCTTTATTGTGCTGGATGAAGCCATCAGTTCACTGGATGTATCGGTTCAGGCCCAGATTTTAAAGCTGCTTCATCAACTGCGGGTAGAGATGAACATCACCTATCTCTTTGTGGCCCACGATCTGCAGGCGGTGGCCCATCTTTGTGATAAGATTGCTTTTTTGTATCAGGGGCAAATTGTCGAAGAAGTAGAAAGTGGGGAATTGGCCCGGGTCAACAATCACTATGCCAGAGCTTTGCTGGCATCGGTTATTCCGTTTGAGGTTTAGATAAAACCGGAACGCCTGCGTAAAAATAGCATTAAAAAGGCGTTCCGGTTTATATATTGACAAAAGCAGGGATATTGTTGTAAAATAACACTGTTAAAAGGGAGTAGTTGTTATACAAAGTCAACATACTGGTGACGATGGTCGCCTGGCTTTGTAGCCGATTCCGGTAACGAGACTTTTAGCATAGTCCATTTTGTGGTGGGTTATGCTAGGAGTCTTTTTATTTTGGGATGCTTTCAAATTACAAAACAGGAAGGAATACAAATGTACACAGGATTTATTGCTTTTTTAGTAGCGGTAGGAGCCGTGGTGCTGGCTGAAATGGGAGATAAAACCCAGTTGTTGGCGATGGCCTTTGCTACCAAGTATCAGGCCGGGAAGGTGATGCTCGGAGTCTTTATTGCCACCGTCTTTAACCACGCCCTGGCGGTAGCCGTGGGAAACTATATCACCCGCTTTGATGGTGCCCAGATCTGGATTCAGGGGATTGCGTCATTGTCCTTTATCTTTTTTGGACTCTGGACGATTCGGGGGGATAAACTGGATGGCGAAGAGAACCGGACCACCCGCTTTGGTCCGGTGATTACCGTGGCGGTGGCTTTCTTTATCGCCGAAATGGGCGATAAAACTCAGCTGGCAACCATTGCCCTGGCCACCAAATTTCCCGAAAATGCTCTTGGCGTGTTGATCGGAACCACCACCGGAATGCTGATTGCCGATGCCATCGGGATTATCATCGGGGTGGTACTCTGTAAAAAAATACCCGAGCGGACGGTCAAACTGGTATCCGCCGGAGCTTTTATGTTGTTTGGTTTTATTGGTACCTATCAGGTGGCCACCCAGCAGTTGCAGTTGGCGATGACAACCGTGCTGCTGTTGATGTTGGCCTTGCTTATTCTAACAGCCGGGGCATCCTATTATCTGATTAAAAAGGAAAAGGAAGCAGGGCATTCGGATACGTATCCGTCATGTCCAGTGGATCAGACAAAAAAACGATCAGACGACAAATAAAAAGCAGGTAAGACTGTAGCGGTCTTACCTGCTTTTTATTATTGTTGAATGACATAAGCGCAAATACCCGGGGCTAAAGCCAACACAATTATTTTTATTGAAGTCCCAGACCGGCGACAATCTCATCAATACCGGTGAGAATATAGTTGGGACGGTAGGGGAATTGCTTAACCGTGTCCCGGGTTGACACGCCACTAAGGACCAGGAAGGTCGTCAAACCCGATTCAATACCAGCAATAATATCGGTATCCATCCGGTCACCGATAATCAGGGCATCATCACTGTGAACGCCCAGCCGTTTGATACCGGTACGCATCATCAGTGGATTGGGTTTACCGACGTAGTAGGCTTCTTTACCGGTGGCCAGTTCAATCGGTGCCACCAAGGCCCGACAGGCTGGTACAATGCCTTCTTCGGTGGGGCCAGTTAAGTCCGGATTGGTGGCGATCAGTTTGGCACCTTTCTGAATCAATTTGACTGCCCGCATCACGGATTCGTAATTATAAGAGCGGGTTTCGCCGAAAACGACATAGTCCGGATCGACATCATTCATGGTAATTTCGACGTCGTAAAGGGCATTAACCAGACCCGGTTCACCAATGACATAGGCCGAACAGCCGGGGGACTGATCTTTTAAGAATTTGGCAGTGGCCAGAGCACTGGTATAAAAATGGCTTTCATCAATTTCCAGACCCAGTCGAGCCAGTTTTTCTTTTAGTTCAATGGGTGAACGTTCGCTGGAATTTGTTAAAAAGAGGAAGTTCTTATCTTCAGCATAAAGCCAGTTGACAAACTCCTTGACTCCCGGCAACAGTCTGTTACCATGGTAGATGACACCATCCATATCGCAAATAAAGCCTTTTTTATCTTTAATTAATGCTAATAACTCTTCATTCATTTTATTACCTCCGATTAATTTTCACTTATTTACAATATTATACCCCAACAAAACCGGGTTCGTCTTAAAAATTTGGCAATTTTATGTAAAAAACTGAAAATATATGTAAAAAGATCATTAAAAATAAGCATGGCAAAATTTTTTCGTCTTCGCATAGGTATTTGCACGATCAGCTGTGATAAACTGCAATAAAAGAAAAATACGATGCCAGGAAGGCGAGGGGATAAAAAATGGAGACAATCTTAAATAATTATGATGATATGCGGGTGATGCGAATGATTAAAAAACAGTTGATCTCTTGTGAGTCAAACCTGGAACTGCTCCGTAAAGAGTATGAGGAAAAAGACGATCAGCTGTTAGCCCTGGGAATTAAGAAAGAAGTGACCAATCGTCCGGTTGACGAAGCAGAAGTAGCGGAATTAACAGTTCGGCTGGAAGCTTTAAAAAAAGAAATTCAGGAAATTGAAGAAGATAAGAGTAAAATGGCGGCCTACAACGCCTATACCCGTCGTTAGACAAAAACGGTTAAAAACAGATCTTGACTTTAGTGGGCTGATGTAATAAAATCAAAACAGAATAAATAAAGCACAAAATGGGGTACACCACCGAAAGGGTGTAATCGCATTTTGTGCTTTTTTTGCGTCTGCAACAGCAAAGGAGGAAGCGAGATGCGTGTCAATGGAAAAGAAATGACCCTGGTTAACAATCAGAGTCTGTTACAGTTTTTGGAAACCAATGGTTTTGATGTGGCTACTCTGGCTGTCGCCAGAAATGGTGAAATCGTTCCGAAATCGAGCTATGATGCGGTGCTGCTTTGTGAAACGGATACCCTGGAAGTGGTACGTTTCGTTGGCGGTGGGTGATGGTAAGTAGCCGACTAAAGATCACCATGAACGAACAGGGCTTAAAAAACAAGAAATAAAAAACAAAAGGAGAAAAGATGACAGATCAATTAGTAATTGGCGGACACACGTTTAATTCCCGGTTTATCCTGGGATCAGGAAAGTTTTCACTGGAAATTGTCAAGGCGGTGGTTGAAAACGGCGGGGCAGAAATCGTCACGCTGGCCCTACGGCGGGCGAATCACGGTGGGGAAGAAAATATTCTGGATTATATCCCCAAAAACATTACCCTGCTGCCCAATACCTCCGGTGCCAGAACGGCTGAGGAAGCGGTCAAAATCGCCCGGCTGGCCCGGGAAATCAATTGTGGGAATTTTATCAAGGTGGAAGTGATCAGGGATTCCAAATATCTGTTTCCCGATAATTATGAAACCATCAAGGCCACCGAGATTCTGGCCAAGGACGGCTTTGTGGTGATGCCCTATATGTATCCGGACTTAAATGTGGCCCGGGATTTAGTCAGTGCCGGGGCAGCGGCAGTGATGCCTCTGGCATCCCCGATTGGCAGCAACAAGGGCCTTTGTACCCGGGACTTTATTGAGATTCTAGTTAGTGAAATCCCAGTTCCGATTATTGTCGATGCGGGGATCGGGCGGCCGTCCCAGGCCTGTGAGGCGATGGAAATGGGCGTGGCAGCGGTGATGTGCAATACCGCAGTGGCCACAGCTAAAAACATTCCGCTGATGGCCAAAGCTTTTGGTCAGGCGATTGCGTCGGGCCGTAATGCCTATCTGGCCGGTCTCGGCCGGGTCTTAACCCATGGCGAAGCGTCCAGCCCCTTAACCGGATTTTTGGAGGATTAGAATGATAAAAAAACGCACCGATCCCATGGTCTATCAACCTGAGATGGAGAAAATAGACTCCGATATTCGGGATAAAGTCTTAAAAAATGTGGATAAGTATGATGATCAGAAAATTACCGACAGTGATGTGGAAGAAGCCCTAAAAAAAGAACGATTATCCATAAGCGATTATGGAGCCTTATTATCACCGGCAGCGACGCCATATTTAGAAGAAATGGCAAAAAAAGCGATAATCGAAACAAACAAACACTTTGGTAACAGCATCGGTCTGTTTACCCCGCTTTACATTGCCAATTATTGTGAAAATAATTGTGTATACTGTGGATTTAATTGTAAAAATAAAATCCGCCGGGGTAAGCTTAGTCTGGCGGAAATGGAGACGGAACTGAAAGCCATCGCCAAAACCGGATTAAAAGAGATCTTGATCTTAACCGGCGAATCCCGGCATCATTCGGGAGTGGAATATATCGGCGAAGGGGTTAAGCTGGCAGCAGAATATTTTGCCACTGTGGGGATAGAAATCTATCCGCTGAATACCAATGAATATGCGTATCTGCATAACTGCGGAGCCGATTTTGTTTCGGTTTATCAGGAAACCTATGATTTGAGCAGATATGAACAGGTTCATTTAAGTGGGCCCAAGCGGGTTTTTCCCTATCGCTTTGAGGCTCAGGAGCGGGCCTTGCTGGGGGGGATGCGGGGCGTTTCTTTTGGGGCTCTGTTGGGGTTGGGTAACTTCCGGAAGGATGCCTTTGCCACCGGACTCCACGCCTATTTTATTTTGCAGAAATACCCCCATGCCGAAATCAGCTTTTCCACGCCCCGGCTTCGCCCCTTTATTAACAAAGCCGATAACAACCCTAACGACGTCCATGAGAAACAGCTGCTGCAGGTGATGCTGGCCTACCGGTTGCTGATGCCTTTTGCCGGGATCACCATTTCCACCCGGGAACGGCCGGGCTTTCGGGACCATGTCATCGGGATGGTGGCAACAAAAATTTCGGCCGGTGTCAGTGTTGGGGTTGGTGGACATGAGCAGGAAGAAAAAGGCGATGAACAATTTGAGATATCTGATCCCCGCAGCGTTCCCGAGGTCCATCAGATGATTTTAAACCGGGGCCTTCAGCCGGTTTATTGCGACTATATCCGGGTATAATACCTTCACTAAAATGGGTGGTGTTTTTTAGTCGGGATATGATAGACTATAGACAAGAAAAATAAAGGAGCCAAGTATGCTGATTTGTATAACGAACCAGAAACTGTGCCAGGATGATTTTCTCGGTCGCATTGAAGAAATCGCCAAGGGGCAGCCCCATGCCATCATGCTGCGGGAAAAAGAACTCAGCGAGGCAGACTATAGGGAACTGGCCATCAAAGTAAAGGAAATCTGTGATCGGCACCTGATTAAACTGATTATCAATCATAATCTTGAGATTGCCGAGGAACTGAAGGTGGAAGCGGTACAGGTGTCAATTCATGACATTCGGAGAACCTGCGAAGCGATCCGGAACTTTAAGCAGGTCGGGGTCTCGATTCACTCAGTGGAACAGGCCCGGGAAGCCGAAGCCTGGGGGGCCAATTATTTAATCGCCGGTCATATTTTTCCCACTGATTGCAAAAAAGGTCTGCCAGCCCGGGGACTGATTTTTCTTAAAGAGATCTGCAGTTCCGTCTCAATCCCGGTTTTTGCCATAGGCGGGATCAGTCAGGCCAACTATAAAATTGCGATGATGGCTGGCGCTAAAGGCGTTTGCATCATGAGCGAAGCGATGACTACCGATCATCCTGAAACCCTGGCGCAACGATTTATCGTTTAATGAGTGGTTCTTTTATAGCACCACAACAATTGAAGCGGATCGGAGATAAATAAATAAAGGGATAAGGCTATGTGCCATATCCCTGAGGTTGTCGTAAACTATCGTACCGACCAATTGTTAATCTGTTGTACGCTGCGGAATCGGACAGGCGATGCCGTGTCCGCTCCGATGCGTACAACATGATGTAACAATTGTCGGTACTAGGTTATCTTTTTTGACGAGGGATAAGGCTATGCCATGTCCCTTTTTGTTTTTTCCATAAAAGTCAGTAGTCGATCCTCATCAAGCGGTTTGGCATAGTAAAAGCCCTGGGCAATATGACAATTATTTTTCAGTAAAAAGTCAATCTGTTCGGGGGTTTCCACTCCTTCGGCAATGACCTGGAGATTAAAATTTGAGGCCAGTTCAATGATAACTTTGGCAATGGTGCCATTGTCATAATGGGGAATCCCTTTAATAAAGGAACGGTCGATTTTGATCTTATCCACGGCAAATTTCTTGAGATAACTCAAAGAAGAGTAGCCGGTGCCAAAATCATCGATGGAAACCTGGATCCCCATCCGGTGAAATTCGCTCAGGATGGCTTCGCATTCGTCCTCATTATCCATCAGAATTCCCTCGGTGATTTCCAGTTCCAGCAGCTCTGGTGGTAACTGGGTGCGGGTTAAAATGGATTGAATCAGTTCCCCGATATAGGGGGCCTTAAACTGAAGCATCGAAAGATTAACCGCAATCGGTATTTGATAACCCAGCGATTGAAGCTTTTTCCCAAACTCACAGGCATTTTCCAGCACCCATTCGCCCAGAGGGATAATCAGATTCGATTCTTCGGCTATGGGAATAAAACTTGCGGGAGGAACCATCCCATTGCTGCTGTTCCAACGAATTAAAGCCTCCAGGCCGAGAATCTGATTGGTGGCCATATCCACCTGGGGCTGGTAGTAAAGAACAAATTCCTGATTGCTTAGGGCATTGCGCAGCTTGTTTTGCATTTCGTATTTTTGAATCGAGAGGCTGTTGATGTCCTTATCATAGAACTCAAAGCGCCGTCCCTTGTTGGCTTTGACATTATTGAGGGCAGAAGCGGCAGTCTTTAAAAGCTTGCCATAGTGGTTGGCATCGTTGGGGTAGAGACTGATTCCGATACTGACATCAACAATCAGTTCTTCATCATGGATGGAAATCTGTTTTTCCAGTTCCTTGCTTAAATCCATGATGTATTCATATAAATCTTCGTTGGAAGAAACATACGCTTTCAGTATACCAAACTCGTCATTACCCAAACGGGCCAGCACATCCTGATCGCTGACCAGGGTCTTTAGGCGATTGGCCAGGGCAATCAATACCTTGTTGCCAAAATCAAAACCTTTGGCCTCATTGATAATTCGGAAATCATCAATGTTGATTAGGATCAGGGCATGGTTCCCGGCAATGTTGCTGTCCCCGTTGATCAGTTCCATTCCTGATTCATCCAGAAAGACCTTATTGTTAAGCTTGGTAAGATGGTCGAAATACTTCAGATAATAAATATCCTTTTCAATTTGCTTATGGGCCGTGAGATTGGTGATGTTGCCGATATAATAATCAGCTCCGTCGTTTTTCACCTTACTGATCCGCAAAAACAGAAACAGCGTTTCGGTGGAATTTTGAGCATATTCAATTTCGCCGGACCAGACCGGATTCATCTCGAGGCTGTCAATCAGGGGTTGATTGATCAGGATGCCCTTTTCAGAAAGGTTCAGCGCCGGGATTTCAGTTTCCGGAATCCCAATCATTCGGGAAAAGGCGGTATTTTGATAGATACAGAAGAATTCTGCGTTTAAAATAAAAATACCTTCATCGGTACCGGATAAAAGCTCCAGAATCATTTCCAGCTGGGATTGAACAGCCTGGCGTTTGTCAATTTCCTGGTTCAACGCCTGATTGTTGGTTTGAACTTCTTCGATGTATTGGATGATCCGATGGCTCATCATTTTGAGCCCCCGGGATAAAATACCAAGCTCATCTTCCCGGTCATAAAGGGTGCTCGGCAGATTAATTTCCTGATCACCCTGGCTGAAGGTTTCAACGGCACCGGAAATGGTTATAATCGGTTCGGAAATAAGCCGGGTCATCCGCCGGATAAACAGCGCAATCATAAACAGCAGTACCAGGGAAATAAAGAACAGACTAAAAATAAACTGATTCAGCGGGGCCAAAACTTCCGACCGGGGGATGACCGTGACCACAATCCAGTTGGATGACTGGGTGGGCACATAGGCGATGTATTTGGCGTTATTTCCCATTTGGTATTCAATGACACCACTATCACCGGAGGTGATTTGGCTCATATAAAGGTCAAGATAGGCGAAGGGATTAACCCCTCCCGCAGCAAAAACTTCAGGATCATCAGGATGATAAAAAATACTGCCGTCTTTATTAATTAATAGGGTATAGCCGTTTTTGCCGACTTTGTAGGTGCTCATCAATTTGGAAATATCAGTCACCTGCAGGTCAATGCCCATGGCGCCGATCACATTGTTGTTTTTCAGGATCGGGGTCGTAATGGAGACCACCATTTTTTCGGTAACAATGTCAATATAGGGACTGGTGACGGTCACACCCCGGGATTGTAAGGTTTCCATGTACCAGAGTCGTTTATTCAGATCATAGTCTGGTTTGGGATCAAATTCGGGGGTCGAGGAAATCAGATCGTTGGATTTGGTAACCCCGATGTAAGCC
The DNA here is from genome assembly GCF_002237635.1 of Acetobacterium sp. MES1. NCBI lineage: Bacteria > Bacillati > Bacillota > Clostridia > Eubacteriales > Eubacteriaceae > Acetobacterium > Acetobacterium sp. MES1. The sequence goes on along the minus strand of NZ_MJUY01000021.1, from coordinate 22,428 downwards.
AGAGAAATATTGGGATCAGAAGCCTTGATGGCCTGGAGTTCCTGGGTTATCACATTAAACAATGGATGTTGGCGCTTTTCCTCCCGGGTGTTGAGCGCTTCAGTGATAGCCTGATAATCCTGATTGGTTTTCATCTGTTCGACAATAATAATATTCTTCTCGATAAACTTGTCAATTTCAGTGGCAATTTGCTGGGCGTCCTTGGAAATTTGTTCTTTACTGTTGGTTTCAAAAAAACCACTTAACATTTGGATGGAAATGATCCCATAAACGGCAAAGGCAACAAAAATAAATCCAATAACAATTGTTCCCACCCGTCGAATCAGGCTTTTTTTAAACCAGTGCACAATGGGGCCATCCTTTCTCTGAAGGGTCAGTCAATAGTAGATATATGTTAGTTTTATCTTGCTTTTTCATGTTCCTATTATAAACGAAAAAGCGCTGAAAGAAAAATAAATTTTATTCTATTGACAGGAATATTGCGATTATGTTAAAGTTTAATCAATTAAATATGAAGTCTTCAGGGCAGGGATAGTTTCCCTACCGGTGGTATAGCCCACGAGCCGCAAGGTATGATTCGGTGAAATTCCGAGGCCGACAGTTAAAGTCTGGATGAAAGAAGATAATCAAGTTTGCATGTCAAATATCTTTGTTTATTTAGCTCTGAAATGGTAATCATTTCAGAGTTTTTTTATACGAGGATCAGGAAAGCTGTGAACAAAAGTGCCCTGGATGTTTATTCAGGGCACTTTTGTTTTTGAGGGAGGAATACTGGTGGAAAAACAGGATCATTACATGGAAATAGCCATCGATTTGGCTAAAAGAGGTCGAGGTTGGGTAAATCCCAATCCTCTTGTGGGAGCAGTCATTGTTAAAGATGATGTGATTATTGGCAGCGGTTATCACGAAAAGTATGGAGGACTGCATGCTGAGCGTAATGCGCTGGCGGCCTGCAATGAGTCACCGGTCGGGGCGACCCTATATGTGACGCTCGAGCCCTGCTGTCATTATGGCAACACACCACCATGTACCGAGGCCATTATCGAAAGCGGGATTAACCAGGTAATAATCGGTGCGACTGATCCCAATCCGTTAGTTGGTGGCAAGGGAATTGAGATTCTCAGACAGCAGGGGATCTCAGTGATAACCGGAGCGCAGGAAGAGGCGTGTCAGGAGCTAAACACTATTTTTTTTCACTATATCAAAACGAAAACCCCTTATGTGTTAATGAAATACGCCATGACTCTGGATGGCAAAATTGCCACCCGTACCGGGAAATCGAAATGGATTACCGGAGAGGCGGCCAGGAACGCCGTTCATCAGACCCGCAATGAAGTGATGGGAATCATGGTGGGGGTTAACACCATTTTACAGGATGATCCCCAACTGACCTGTCGGATTGAAGGCGGCAGAAACCCCATCCGGATTATCTGTGATACCTATTTGCGCACTCCGCTGACAGCACAGGTGGTGACATCGGCCCGGAAAATACCGACCTATCTGGCCACCTGCTCTGAGGATCAGCAAAAAATAAAACGGTTTGAAATCATGGGCTGCAGAATTTTAAAAAGTGCAAAAGACGGGGAGCATCTTGATCTCCGGGAACTGATGGTGCAATTGGGGCAGGAAGGAATCGACAGTATTCTACTGGAAGGGGGCGGTACCCTGAATTTCAGCGCTTTAAAAAGCGGTATTGTGAGTAAGCTCCAGGTTTATCTGGCCCCCAAAATATTTGGTGGTGCGGCCGCCAAAACTCCGGTGGAAGGCCTGGGGCTGGCAGATCCAGCCGAGGCCTTCCAGTTCACGGATCGAAAAATAAAAATATTCGGGGATGATATCTGCCTCGAATACACAAAGAGGTAAGACATGTTTACAGGAATTATTGAAGAAGTTGGCAAAATCACTGCGGTCATTAAGGGACAACGATCTTCCCAACTGTGGGTTCAGGGTGCGGTCACGATGGATGATTTAAAACTGGGCGACAGCGTGGCGGTGAATGGAGTGTGCCTGACGGTATCCCAGTTAAGCGGAAATAAGTGGATGGCCGATGTCATGAGTGAAACGCTGAACCGCAGCAATCTGGGCGATCTAAAAGGCGGATCAGCCGTCAACCTGGAACGGGCAATGCCCGCCAATGGCCGTTTTGGCGGGCATATCGTGGCTGGTCATATTGACGGAACCGGTCACATTGTGCAAATCACCAAAGATGATAATGCCGTGATCTTTGAGATTGGTGCACCGCCAAAAATACTCCGCTACATCATCGAAAAAGGGTCCATTGCCATTGATGGCATCAGCTTAACGGTCATCGAAATGACTTCCGTCAGCTTTAAGGTGTCCATCATTCCCCATACGGTGAAGCAGACGATCCTGGGCATTAAGAAACCTGGCGATCCGGTCAATCTGGAAAACGACCTGGTCGGCAAATATATCGAAAAGCTGTTGATGAATCCAGCCCCCAAAACAGACCGCCACCAGGAAAAATCCGCTGGTGTGACCATTGATTTTCTGACTAAGGCCGGGTTTTAATAAAAAAATAATCAAAATAAGTGAGGGTACTATGTTTAAATTTAATACCATTGAAGAAGCACTGGAAGATTTACGAGCCGGTAAAATTATCATCGTGACCGATGATGATGATCGGGAAAACGAGGGCGATTTTGTCTGTGCGGCTGAATTTGCCACCACCGAAAACGTCAACTTTATGGCTGTCTATGGCAAAGGGCTGATCTGTATGCCGATGAGCGAAAAATTGGTCAAAAAATTAGCCATTCCCCAAATGGTTGCGGATAATACCGATAATCATTGCACCGCCTTTACCGTGTCCATCGATCATGTCGATACCACCACCGGTATTTCGGCGGCAGAGCGCTCAGTTACTGCCATCAAGTGCGTCGACGAGAACGCCAGACCAGAAGATTTTAGGCGGCCTGGCCACATGTTTCCGCTGGTAGCTAAAGAAAATGGGGTATTGGAACGAAACGGCCATACCGAGGCCACCGTCGATCTGGTCAAACTGGCGGGGTTGAAAGAATGCGGTCTGTGCTGCGAAATTATGCAAGAAGACGGCACGATGATGCGGACTCCGGAACTGATCGAATTGGCTCAGACCCATCAACTGAAATTTATTACCATCAAAGATCTGCAAAACTACCGCAAACAAAATGAAAAACTGATCGATTGTGTCACAATCACCAAAATGCCCACCAAATACGGGGAGTTTATGGCTTATGGTTATGTCAACATGCTTAACGGCGAACATCATGTGGCGCTGGTTAAGGGGGATTTAAGTGGTGACAGCCCGGTGTTGTGTCGGGTTCATTCTGAATGTTTAACCGGCGATGCCTTTGGTTCGCTCCGCTGCGATTGCGGCGATCAGTTTGGGGCAGCGATGACCGCCATTGAAAAAGAAGGTCGGGGGGTGCTGCTCTACATGCGTCAGGAGGGCCGGGGCATTGGTCTGATCAATAAATTAAAAGCCTATGCCCTTCAGGATATGGGGATGGACACGGTGCAGGCTAATATTGAGCTGGGGTTTCCGGAAGACTTGCGGGAATACTATATCGGGGCCCAGATTTTAAGAGACCTGGGAATCAAACAGCTGCGGCTGCTAACCAACAATCCGCTTAAAATGGAAGGGTTGTCGGAATTCGGGCTGGAAATGGTGGAGCGGGTACCGATCCAAATGGAAGCATCCAGCCACGATCTGTTTTATTTGAAAACCAAACAGGAAAAAATGGGTCATATTTTAAATTATAACTAAAAGGAGAATGTTATGAACGTATATGAAGGACAATTAGTATCAAAGGGAATTAAAGTGGGGATTGTGGTAGCCCGGTTCAATGAGTTTATTGGCTCAAAGCTGCTTGGCGGTGCGATTGATGGCTTGAAGCGTCACGATGTCAAGGAAGAAGACATTGATGTGGCCTGGGTGCCGGGTGCCTTTGAAATTCCCTTGATTGCGGCTAAAATGGCCAAGCTGAAAAAATATGATGCCATCATCTGTCTCGGGGCTGTGATACGCGGTTCCACCACCCATTATGATTATGTCTGCAGCGAGGTGTCAAAGGGAGTGGCTCATGTCTCTCTGCAGTCAGAAATACCGGTGATCTTTGGTGTGTTGACCACTGAAAACATTGAACAGGCCATCGAACGGGCTGGCACCAAGGCCGGCAATAAAGGCTATGACTGTGCCCTGACAGCCATTGAAATGGTCAATCTGATCAACGAAATAACAAACTAAAAAAACAGGGAGCCGATTTTTGGGCTCCCTGTTTTAGATTAAACCTAAGCTAATTCGTCAAGGGTGACCACGCCATTTTGCAGGGCCAGTTCCTTGAGATCCTGATATTGTCCGGCGATGGCTACATAGAAGTAGGGATTTACATAAAAAATGCCAAGAATTCCAAAGGTCAATCCGTTTAGTAAAAACCAGCCCAGGAAGCTTAGTGACATCATAAAAATTTCGCCTTTGTGGCCCTGGGTTATCCGCATGGAAATTTTAACGGCTTCGGTGGCTGGGACATTAGGGTATTCGGCTAAAATATAAGGGGTGAATGAATAGGCAATTGCCTTGATAATACCGGGTACCACAAAAAGCAGGGACCAGAGAAAAATAAATAATTCCATCCACAGCATTCCCCCCAGTTTTCGACCAAAATCCGAAAAGCCGGTTTTAAACATGTCTTCAATGGTGGGAGCGGGGAGTTCGCCACGGTAAATCCACAGTGAGAAAAATTGCAGACCAACCATCATAGGCGCCCAGACAATCAGACCACCCAGGCCGCCAACGAAGGATGTGACTCCGGAAGCAGCACCAATCACCACAAATGCCAGCACAGTTGCGCCGACGCAGACCCAATAATTTTCGGAAAAGCTCTGCTTGGCCAGGGCTTTTATTTCCTGTCTCGTTTTCATAATAATCTCCTTTTCGTTTATGATTTTAAAGAGAAAGCTTAAGAAAAACATCACTTTCTTAAGCTTCTTTGTATATAATAGCACGACTGATGAAAAGAAGGAAGAATAAAAATGAGTAAAATACTAACGAAAAAAAAGATCCCTCTGGGCCGTTATCGGCATTACAAGGGCAATGAATATGAAGTCATCGGCGTTGCAACCCACAGTGAAACGCAAGAAGCCATGGTGGTTTACCGGCCATTATATGGTGAAGGCGGTTTGTGGGTGCGTCCGGCAGCGATGTGGAACGAAATCCTGGAAAAGGATGGAAAAATCGTCAGGCGCTTTGAATATCTGACTGACAAAAAAGTGGCGACAGAACCAGAATTGGATACAGTGGCCTTATTGCAGGATCTGAAAACGCTGTTGCAGATTAAGACGGTTAATGGCGATGCCGGTGAAATAACCGACGAAGCCCCTCTGGGAACTGGCATCAACGAAGCGCTGAACTTTGTCCTTTTACGGGGCCAAAGCTTTGGCATGCGCACCAAAAACTGCGATGGCTACTGCGGTTACGTAGAGTTTGGCGAAGGCCCGGAACTGGTGGCCGTGACCACCCACATCGATACGGTGGCGGTAGGGGAAGACTGGACCGTCCCCCCCTTTGACTTGACCATTGACGGCGACACTATTTATGGTCGGGGGGTGCTGGATGACAAGGGCCTGACGATGGTTTCGCTTTATGCGCTGAAAGAGTTAAAAGAAGCCAAGGTTTCGCTTGGTAAACGGGTGCGCCTGATTATCGGTGGCGATGAAGAAGGCGGTAACTGGGCCTGTATGAACCGCTATAAACAGACCGAAGAAGTCCCGGTCTGCTCGTTTTCACCGGATTCTGGCTATCCGGCCATCTTTGCCGAAAAAGGCATCATGAATATTATTCTGGAAAAAGAGCTGGATCACCAGACCCCGGCGCTTGTCTTTAGCGGTGGTGGTCAGATCAATTCGGTGCCGGATGCGGCCCAGGCCGTTTTTAATGGCCAGACTTTTGAAGCCAAAGGAAAATCGGCCCATGCCATGGAGCCGGAAAAAGGGGATAACGCCATCCTGAAACTGGCAGCAATATTGACGGCAGAAGGGATCACCCATCCAATCCTTACGCTCTTGGAGCGGGCTACCACAACCGGGTTTGGGATTGATCTATCGGATTCAGTATCGGGAGCGCTGACCTTAAACCCCGCCATTGTTCAAGTCGACGAAAACAAGGCGGTGTTGCGCTGTGATATCCGCTATCCGGTGACGCTAAAAAGCAGTGATGTTGTTGCGCCGATAAAAAAAGCGACAGCTGATCTGGGCTTTTGTTTGGAAATGGATCACGATGTCAAACCCCTCCATGTCGATAAAGACAGCTTTCTGGTAACCACCCTGCAGCAGGTCTATCAGGAATGTACCGGGGATATGGCCGAACCGATGGTTTCCGGCGGCGGTACCTATGCCCGGGCCTTTGACAACTCCGTGGCTTTTGGCGGTGGCTTTCCCGGCGAGGCCAACACCTGTCATCAAACCGATGAGTTCTGGAGCATTGAAAGTCTGGAAAAAAACTTTGAGATTATTGTCAAGGCCCTGGCAGTATTGGCTCAGTAAAAAGAAAACAGCAATGGCGAGAGTTATTGTCAACCAATAGTTCAAAAATGGTTGACAATAACTTTTTTTTTGTTTAGAATAACCCCAGAGGTGATCAAATGTCGACAAAATTAAAATTATTAAAAACCTTGGAAGAAAATAGAGAAAACTATTTATCTGGAGAAGTGCTGGCCAGCACCATGAACGTCTCCCGGTCGGCCATCTGGAAGGCCATTAAAGCGTTAAAAGAAGAAGGATACGAGATTGAATCCACCACCAACAAGGGTTACCGGTTAAAAAGTGAGTCGGATCTGATGTCGGCGGAAGGAATCCACCCCTGGCTGTCTCCTACCAATCAGGATCTTGAATTGATTGTCTACAAAACCATCGGTTCCACCAATCAGGAAGCCAAAAAATTGGCACTGGAAGGGGCCAAGACGGGAACCGTTATTATTGCCGAAGAGCAAACCCAGGGGCGGGGCCGTATGGGCCGTTCTTTTTACTCACCGCCAAAAAGCGGGGTTTATTTAAGTCTGGTGCTGCGCCCCGAGGTGGCCGCCCGGGATGCCGTGCTGTTAACTACCGGGGCATCGGTAGGGGTTTGCCGGGCCATTAAAAAAGTGACGGGGATCGATACTCAGATTAAGTGGGTCAATGATATTTACCGGGACGACCGGAAAATTGTGGGGATTCTCACCGAGGCGGTGACCAATTTTGAAAATGGACAGTTCGAGTTTGTGATCATCGGCATCGGCCTGAATTTCAAGCAGCCGGAAGCGGCTCTGCCTAAGGAACTGGAAGACATTGTCGGGACACTATTTAATGAAAAACCCGATGCCCTGACCCGTAACCGGCTGGCAGCGGAAATTATCAATGAGGTGCTGAGTATCTGTGACGATTTAACCAACCGGGATTTCCTGGCAGAATATAAAACCCATTCCATGGTTTTAGGAAAACAGATTAAGGTTTTCCGGAACAATCAGTGGGAAGTGGCAACTGCCCTGGATATCAGCGACGAAGGTGGATTAATGATTAAAAATCAATTTGGACAAATCGAAACCCTGAACACCGGGGAAATCAGTATCAGAAAATTAGAATAAAGGATGGAATAAATGCTAGAAAAAAATACAATTAATGTAAGAATGTTAGTACTTTGCGGATTGTTTTCCGCTTTGATCGTGGTCGGGGCGATGATTAAAGTGCCGCTACCGGGAATCCCCTTTACGCTGCAGACTTTGTTTGTGATTCTGGCGGGATTGCTGCTGGGCTCCCGGGGCGGCCTGATTGCCGTGCTGGTTTATATTTTTCTAGGCCTGGTTGGTCTGCCGGTATTTTCCGGCGGCGGTGGGCTGATGTATGTCTTAAAACCAAGCTTTGGCTATATTGTCGGTTTTGCCCTGGGGGCCTTTGTCACCGGTTGGCTGGCAGAAAAGAACACCAACAACGAAACCCTGCCGATGGTCATTGCTGCCCTGGCCGGAACGGCTGTGATCTACGGGCTGGGGCTAACCTGGTATTATATCATTGCCAATTACTACCTCAACACTCCGGTGGGGGCCGCCACGCTGATGATGACCGGCTTTGTGATGACCCTGCCAGGCGATCTGATTAAGATTGCCATTAGTGTGCTGCTGGCTAAACGTCTGGCCCCGGTGATTGCGCAAGGGATGCTCACAAAGTAATTTGTGTAAAAGCCGCTGGATTGAGTAGCATAGTCATAAAGACAGGATCGGGATTAAGTGCTAAAAAGAAGAGAAGTCGCACAGCCCTGTTGGGGCAAATTCTCAAAAACAATGTTCCCACCATGGATTTTCATGATTCGGCGAACAATGATCAGTCCCAAGCCGTGGTTTCCGAGTAACGGCGATTCATCCAATCCCCCTGAATTTTTAATAAGCTCAGGGGGATAGCCTTTGCCGTTGTCACTGACTTTAAGCACTAACCCATCTGTTGATTTGGTCACCGACAGTTTAATCGCACAGCCCCTGGGATTGTGACGGATGCTGTTGTCAATCAGGTTGGTCAGGGCCCGGCGAATCAGGGCCTGGTCACACAGTAGAATGGGGCCGTTGGCTTCCTCGGGCACATCGACGGAAAGTGAATAGGGCTCGGGGAGACCGTCATTGATGAAATCCACTGCCACCCCCCGGATTAGGGCAGCGGGTGAAATCGGAGCCAGTTCCATCGGTTGGGCATGGTACTCCAGTTTGGAGGCCAGGTTTAAATCGCTGATCAGGGACTTGATCCGTTGACTCTGTTGACGGATAATCCGGGCCTGATTTTGTTCGGTGGCGGGGAGGCTGGGGTTGCTTTCCAGTTCGCTGGCGTAGCCCATCACCATCGACAGCGGCGTGCGGATATCGTGGGAAACCCCGGCAATCCATTCCGTTCGAGCCTGATCCCGGTGAGCCAGTTGTTGTTCCTGCTGGCTGAGAATGACTGAAGTTTCATTAAGAATCCTTGACACTTCCCCGGTGACACCGCCGGTAGGCAGTGACAGGGGTTCTTTTTTTGGTAGGGCGGTAATGCCGTCATACAGGGGTTTTAGTTTGCGGTAAAGCCACAGTCCCAGAAACAAGGCCAGCGCCAGGGCCGACAGGACGTTTAAGATCAAAAAACCGGTCAGCAAACCTGGGACATGGGCAATGGTATCTTCGGTGGAGGTAATATTATATTTCCAGATGCTGTTTTTGGGGTCGCCTAAAACCAGTAAACCGTCGGGATGCTCCCAAACCGAGACCGGATAGTCGTTAAGATACCAACGGCTGAAGGAGGCCACATCGGTAAGGGTGTAGTGCCGGGGAATATCTCCGGGCAGGTTTTTATCCCAGATCACCTGACCATCCCGGCTAATCAGCATCGCCCAGGCATATTGTTCTTCCATCATCGTGGTGGCAGCGGCATTAAGGGTATAAGTTCCATCGACGCTCGAGAGGCCATCGGAAATATCGGCAATGGCGTATTTAAGGGGCTGACTGCCGGAGTATTTAAACATCCAGTTGGTGGTAAAAGCCATATTGATGGCCACCAGAAGCAACGCAATGGCAGCGGTCAGCAGTATCGAACGGGTGATGATTTTTCGCAGACTCTTCATTGCTTGTTTTCCCTGGCCAGTTTATAACCCATACCCCGAACGGTCAACAGGTATTGGGGTTGGGAGGGATCCACCTCGATTTTTTCCCGGAGCCGCCGGATGTGAACCATCAGAGTATTTTCGTAGCCATAGAGATCATCATCCCAGGCGCTGCGACAGAGGCTGTCAGCCGTGACGATATGGCCCTGATTTTCCCAGAGCTTTTTCAGTAGGGCATGCTCTTTGGCGGTCAGGGCTTTGTCACCATCAGCGGTTTTGACGATACCGCTTTTAAAATTGACGGTCACCGTTCCCAGTACCAGACATTCCTCTGCCGTTGGCTGAGCCTGTCGCGGCTGGTAAACCCGCCGCAGGATTCCGCTTAAACGCAGCACCAGTTCCCGGGGCAAAAAGGGTTTAGTAATATAGTCATCGGCACCCAGTCCCAATCCCAGAAGTCGATTTTCATCCTCATCCCGGGCCGACAAAAAAAGCATTGGCACATTTGATTGCAGCCGCAGCTCCTGCATCAGCGAAAACCCGTCGCCATCTGGCAGGGTTACATCGAGAATCGCCCCATCGGGCTTTTCCAAAGCAAAAAGTGCCCGGGCCTGCTGGCAGTTTTCGGCGCTGAGCACCCGAGCAAAGCCCGCCTGATGGAGGATTGCTTTTAATAGATTGATAATTTCCGGTTCGTCATCGACAACCAGAAGTTTTGCGTCAAAGATTGTTTTCATCCGAATCACCTCTTCGTTATTATACCTGAAAAAATAGTTGCTGTTAGTGGATGACCTTAAAATTAAGGTAAACGTAAGGCCGGGGACAATCCGCCGTAAGGTTCATCGGCTATCATAACGGTATACAAAAAGAAGGAGTGCATATTATGAACAATATTATCGAGACGGAGGGGCTCAGCAAACAATATGGCAATGTTTATCGGGTCAAAGATGTGGATCTGTCGGTTCCGGAAGGGGCGATTTATGGGTTTCTGGGGCCTAACGGCGCCGGGAAATCAACGACGCTTAAAATGATTCTGGGCTTGACCAAGCCCACGGCGGGGGCGATCACCGTTTTTGGAAAACGGGTCAACAGCAAAAACCGGCTGGAAAATCTTAAGCATGTCGGTTCGTTGATTGAATCGCCCAGCTATTACGGTCATTTAACCGGAGCAGAAAACCTGCGGATCTTTCAAACCCTTCGGGGGGTACCCAAACAGAACATTGCTGACGTTTTAAAAATTGTCCGGCTGGAGAACCAGCAGCACAAAAAAGTCAGCCAGTATTCGCTGGGAATGAAACAGCGCCTGGGGTTGGCCAGTGCCCTGTTGGGTTATCCCAAACTGCTGATTCTGGATGAACCCACCAATGGGTTGGACCCGGCCGGGATTTCGGAAATGCGGGAGCTGATTCAGTCGCTGCCGCAAAAATTCGGGATGACGGTGGTGGTCTCCAGCCACCTCTTAAGTGAAGTTGATCAGCTGGCCACCCGGGTGGGAATCATTCGGGAAGGCGAGCTGGTTTATCAGGACAGCCTGACCAAACTCCATCAGTACAGCAAACAGCATTTGGCAGTGCGCACCTTAAATAATGAGGTAACCAAAGCATTCCTCAGTCAAAACGGCGTGACCTGGGAAGCCGAGGACGATTATCTGATTATCCCGCAGATGAGAGATACGCGGATGGCTGAAATCAGCAAAGCACTGGGACAGAATAATATTGGTTTAGTTCGGATTGAAGAACGTAAAAAAAGCCTGGAGGATATTTTCCTGGAGTTGACTGGAACGGCGGTGAGCTTATGAGCGCCGCAATTTGGATGGAGGTTTTAAAAGCAAAGGGCCGCAAGATCTGGCTGGTGGTGGCGATAATGATGGCGGTTCAGCTGCTCTGGGCGGGCTGGGCTATTTCCAACAAGGATGCCAATGATCTGGCCCAGGGCTGGCTATTTTTTCTCTACCAGTTTCCGATGCTTAACTGCATCATCATGCCGGTGATCGCCGCAGTGGTGGCTTCTCGTCTTAGCGATGTGGAGCATAAGGGTCAAACCTTTAAGCTGTTGGAAACCATTATTCCGACCAAGCGGATCTTTGCGGCTAAGTTTATTTGGGGCAGTATCTATATGCTGGGTGCCGCCTTGGGCCAGCTGGCGATTATGATCGGCATGGGCGTCGTTCTGCATTTTGGTGGGCCAGTGCCTTGGGGGGCGCTGGTTGGGTATCTGTTGTTTACCCTGATGGTGAGTCTGACTATCTATGTCTTTCAACAGGGGGTCTCAATGCTCGTTGCCAATCAGATGGTGTCGATGACATTGGGACTAATTGGTGGATTTATTGGTCTGTTTAGCATGTTTTTCCCCCAGGGATTTCAAAAACTGGTTCTGTGGAGCTATTACGGGGTGTTGATGCAGGTTGGCATGAATTGGGATCCGATCACCCGAGCCACTGATTTTTATTGGAAGGCCATTGATTGGCCGGGGCTCGGCCTGATTTTGGTTTTCTTTGGGCTGATTTATGGCGTCGGCCAGATGTTATTTGTCAGAAGGGAGGTCTGAGCGATGTTAATACGGGCTTTACAAGCGGAAATGATCAAGATGCGACACAGTCCGATGTGGCTGGCTTTTTTACTGATTCCCATTATTCCGGCCTTTATGGGAACCTTCAATTATCTCAACAACCTGAGCATGCTGGAAAATAAGTGGTACAGCCTGTGGACCCAGCATACCCTGTTTGCCTGTTATTTTTTCTTACCGGTATTGATTGGGATTTATGCGTCCTATCTGTTTCGGCTGGAGCATGCCAATCATAACTGGAATGCGGTATTGACTGCCCCGGTTCCGATAACACAGCTATTTATGGCAAAACTGATAATGGGTTGGTTAATGGTGATTTTGACCCAGATCTGGATGGGACTCTTGTTTATCTTTTCGGGATTATTAGCGGGGCTTTCGGATCCGATTCCCCCGGAATTACCGCTCTGGCTGTTATTTGGTGCCTTGGGTGGCATGGTGGTATGCGCTTTACAGCTGAGTTTATCATTGGTGATTCGCAGCTTTGCGGTGCCGGTGGGAATTGCTCTGATGGGCGGGATCGCCGGGTTGGCACTACTATCGCAAGGCTATGGGCTCTACTTTCCCTATGCGCTGATCACCCTAGGGATGCGGGCCAATGATCCGGCGGCACCGATGGCGGTGGGTGAAATTGCCTTTCTGGTTGCCTGCGCTATTTTTACATCGGGGTTTTGTCTATTTGCCATCACTTGGTTAAAACAGCGGGATGTGGTGACGGGTTAATCAATTGAATCCAAGCATAAAGCAAAAATAGGCCTGTGTTGAGCGGTGACGATTATTGCCAAACACTGGCCTTATTGATTTTAGGTTATTTTAAATTGGCGGCGGGGTTTCTTAAAAGGTCAGAAAGATGAATAAATTAAAGTAGACGATCAGGCAAACCTCAGGTAAAATTAAGTCAATCCGGGATGTCAGATATGCGGCAAGCCTGAAATTAAGTAATCGACACGAACAGGCCGGTTTTTGACAGCGTCCATACCGACAGCGATGATCGCTTTGCCGGGAAGAAACGAGGTGGGCGGGCAATCCCCAAAAAGATAGATAATCTAACTAAATATTTTGTGAAATAGGGGTAACTGCGAAACAAAAGCAATGATGACTCTGCGTTTAGTTTTCACAAGAACAAAAAATAAAAAGGAGAAATGGTGTGAAAAAAAATATTCAAATGCCAAAATTAAGTGAACAAATGGAATCGGGAGTCTTGGCGTCCTGGAACAAAGAAGTGGGAGAGGTGGTCGAAAAGGGTGAGGTGCTTTTCGAAATTGAAATGGACAAGGTTGTCAGCGAGGTTGAAAGCATGGAATCCGGTGTTCTGGAAGCAGTTTTTTTTGAAGAAGGCGATGAAATTAAAGCCGATGAAATAATTGCGGTTATCAATTGCGATTGATCAGGGGATAAAATGAAAAAGAAACCAGAATGGTTAAAGGTCAGCTATAATAAAGCGGCTGTCGAAGAAGTGAATGGGCTGATGGCTAAACTGAAACTCAATACCGTTTGTAAGGAAGCCAATTGTCCGAATCTGGGAGAATGTTATAAAAAAAAGACGGCTACCTTTATGATCCTGGGGAGAACCTGCACCCGCAACTGCCGGTTCTGTAATGTAACCAGTGGAGCGGTGGAACCGGTTGATCCCAAAGAGCCTCAGCATTTGGCTGAAGCAGTTAAGGAACTCGACTTAAATCATGTGGTGATCACCAGTGTCACCCGGGATGATCTTAAAGATGGTGGCGCCGGACATTTTGCCGATACCATCAGGGCGGTTCGGGAGCTTAACCCCGGGGTTTCGATTGAGGTGCTGATCCCCGACCTCCAAGGCGTACAGAGGGACCTGGATCGTATTATTGCCGCCAATCCGGATGTGATTAACCATAATGTGGAGACGGTCCGGGAACTTTATTCGGTGGTTCGGCCGGAAGCGGACTATGACCGATCGATGGCGGTGCTTGAGTATGTCAAAAAACAGGCGCCTCATATCAAAACAAAAACGGGGATTATGGTGGGCCTGGGTGAGACCGACGAACAGGTTTACCAGGTCATGGATGACAGCCTGAAAGTCGGCTGCGATATTTTTACCATTGGTCAATATCTGCAGCCATCGCCGCAACATCTTGAGGTTAAGGCTTATGTAATTCCGGAAAAGTTTGCGCAGTACAAGAAAATTGGCGAAGCCAAGGGCTTCCACTATGTTGCCAGCAGTCCTCTGGTGCGCAGTTCCTATCGGGCAGAAGAGGCACTTAAGGAAGGGAAAAACAATGATTTATATTGAAAATGATTCCACGGATCCTTTTTTTAATTTTGCATTGGAGTATTACCTGATTACCGAGAAAAATCTGCCGGAGGATCAGATTTTTATTTTCTGGCGAACCGAACCAACCCTGATGGTTGGTAAGTACCAGAATACCATCGAAGAAATCAACCAGAACTATGCCAAAGAAAATGGGATCAAGGTCGTGCGTCGCATTACTGGCGGCGGAACCATTTATACAGATATGGGAGGTTGGCAGTTTAGTTTTATCACCCGTGGTCAGTCTGACACGATCGATTTTAGCAAATATATCAGCCCGGTAATTGAGGGCTTAAAAAAACTGGATGTTCCGGCTGAATTCAATAGTCGCAACGATCTGGTTATTCAGGGTAAAAAGTTTTCTGGCAATGCTCAGTGCATGTTAAATGGTTATACCCTACATCATGGCTCACTGCTATTCAGTACCGATTTTGAACAGATGGTCAAATGTTTGACGGTAGATGATTATAAAATTATCTCCAAAGGGATCAAGTCGGTGAAGGAGCGGGTAACGAATATCTCCGATCATTTAACAAAACCGATTGATACGGATACCTTCAAAAAATTGATGGTCGACAGCATTATGCAAGGATCAAAAGAACACTATCAACTGACGGATACCGATCTGGCCCGAATCAAGGCCATTGCCAAAGAAAAGTTTGCCAGCTGGGAATGGAACTATGGCAAATCCCCGAAGTTCAACATCACCAAGACCGGTCGATTTGATGGCGGAAAAATGGAATTTAAATTGGATGTCAATAAGGGAAAGATAACCGATTGTCATATCTATGGTGATTTTTTTGGAACCATGGACATTTCGGTTCTGAGTAATGCTCTGATTGGCGCTGATTATGAAAAAGAAAGCATTAAAAAAGCCATCGCACAAGGTGATATTAAGCAGGGGTTTTATAACATCAATGTGGATGAGCTGGCAGATATTATTTGTTGACCATATTAAAAAGGCAATCACCCCATCTTTTAATCAAGGTGGGGATTTTTTATGCCAGTACGATCACGAAACGACCAGGCCTTTACCTTTTTGTGGGAATGCGTTACAATAGTCTGATGAATGGATGGTGAGTCTATTTAAAATGTCAAACAAGATCACATGAAAATTTAAAATAGGTGTGATAGAATCATTCGCATGCTTATAATACAAAGGCGTATTTTAACAAAAACGGCATATGAAATGATTGGGGATCAGAAGGAGATGAATTTATGGATAATTCAAGTAAATTTCTTATTGCATCAGTAAGCGCAGCGGTGCTACTGATTATTTTAGTCAGCTTTACCCTGGCCTACGCAGGGCGGGATAATACTCTGATGTCAGACAAAACGCTGAGCTTTGAAATCAACGGTTTTAATGTGGAACTGCCCCTTTCCGAAAACGATGCAGTGTACGACGCGGTCAGCTTAAGTAGTGTCACTGAAAATAAAATAAAATTAATCAACGAGGTAGGTGCCACCGTTAAAATAGACGGAAAGGGCATCGGTGCGGGCACAACCATGGATTTAAAATTGGATCAGCTTTCTTCAGGCGACCTCATCAAGATTCAGGTGGGCAATGAAAAGGACGAGCGGGTGATTTATTTAAGAACCCTGTCATCCCAGCTACCCGAAATTATTCCCGCCGGAACAAGTAGTTATGAGGGAAATTACTTTGCTGCGGTCGCAACCGGGGGGGCAGCGCTATACGAACTGAATGAAAAGGGTGAGGTGGTTTTTTACATCGCCAAATCCCCGGAGCAAGCTAAGGGTGAATCCTATCGGGATTTCAAGAAACATGTTTTGGAAAATGGTACCATTCGCTACAGCTACCAACGGGTATATGGTGACAGCAATGGAATCGGTTATGCGGTGGGAGAACGGGTGATCCTGGATGATCGCTATCAGGAAATTGACACCATTACCCTGGCTCAAAGTGAATTGACAAATGAAGGCGACCCGGTGGATGGTCGGGATTTTATTCTGATTGCGGATAACCATTATATTGTGGAAGCATCTCAATTAGTATTGGTTCAAAATGTGCCAGATGGTCTGGGTGCCAATACCATGGGATCAAAGGTAGTGCGAAATCTGATTCAGGAAGTCAAAGATAATCAGGTCGTTTTTGAGTTTACCACGGATTCCCATCCGGAATTTTATGGTCTTAGTGTCAACGACCATGATTACAGCAATACCACCAGCCAGAGTCCGGATTATGCTGGGTTCAATCGGATGATTATAGATCCGGCGGATAACAATCTGATTGTTTCTTTTGGAAACATGAACACCATCATGAAAATTGATCGGGAAACCCGGGATGTAATCTGGAAGTTATCGGGAAATGGTGATGAATTTGGGATGTCGCCGGAACAAAAAACATCGGGTCAAACGGATATCGCTATCACCGCCGAAGATGAATTAACAGTGTTTGACAATGCGACAAGTACGGGTCAAACGAGAGTGCTCAAAATAAAACTGGATGAAGTCAACAAGAAGATTTTGAGCTATCAGGAATACAAGATACCAGGAAAAACGACCCTTGCTTATGGTAGTGCTCAAAAAATTGGTGATAATATTGAAGTATACACCATCGGATGGGGGTTGCTCAAAGATGGTAACGTGGCGATTTCGGAAATAGACTTCAACACCGGTAAAAAACTGCTGGAAGTTACCTTGCCGAATGGTCTTGCCAATGACCGGGTGCAGAAGTTTAAATAGACAGTTGATAAGAACGGAGATCAATGATGAAACCACTATTTTTATGCTATCCTAAATGTTCAACCTGCCAGAAGGCAAAAAAGTTTCTGGCCGAAAATCGGATTGATGTGGAAGAGCGGCACATTGTCGAGGAACATCCCCGAAAAGATGAACTGCTGGCATGGATGAAGTTATATCCGGGTGATGCCAAAAAGTTTTTTAATACCAGTGGCCTGGTTTATCGGGAACTGGGCTTAAAGGACAAGGTGAAAACCATGACGCCCGATCAGATGGCTGAAGTACTGGCTACTAATGGGATGCTGGTCAAGCGACCATTGGTTATTTTGGCCGATGCCGTCCTGATCGGCTTCAAAGAAGAACAATGGCAAACGGTATTATTAACCGATAAGCGGGATTAATCCTTAAAGTGGCCGTTATTTTTTCCTATAAATCATTTGTAAGGGCAGCAGGGATGGTCTATAATGAAAAAAGGATTATTAATCGAATACAAAGGAGAAAGTTAAATGTCACGAAAAACCATTGAGAAATTTAGAAAACAACCTGAGACTGATGTGGTGGAAATAGTTGAAATGGAACTGACTGAATATACCTACCCCAAAAGCGGTACGGGGATTTGTCCTCAATGCGGCGGTAAAATGAACGGCCTAGGGCTTGACTGGGAATGTGAAGGCTGTGACTTAAAACTGGTGGGACCGGTATTCTAAAGAAACGAAACCAAATAGAGACGCACAGGAAGCATGTTTACCAATTATGTTGATTGGAAAATGTGCTTTTTTACTGAGTAAGAAAAGTAGTTTGGGGTTGTATAAACATCAGGAAATCTTAAATATTTCCCAATGACAAGAGGAATAATTAGAGATATTCATAGAAAATCATGTTTTTACGTGACATCATGGTTAAATATGGTAAAATGTTGATAACTTTTTATAAGATTTGTTTGAAAGCAATATGTGGAAAAATAATTTACCCACCGATTCCAACGTCCCATAGGTGTTTATGACGAGGATGGATACGTGCGAAAACGAAAGATATACAAATCTCTGGAGGAAAATAAAATGACGATTACCTATGAATTAGGGAAATCTTTATATGTGAACATAACGAATCGATGTAGCAATGCCTGTACGTTTTGCGTAAGAAAAGATGAACCGACAATTAATGGCGTTGATGATCTCTGGTTGGAGATCGAACCGACGCAAGAAGAAATACAAGCAGATATCTTAAGGCGGGATCTGGATCAATATGATGAGCTGGTTTTTTGTGGATATGGTGAGCCAACCTATCGTCTCGATGAAATTTGTGCCATCGCCAAGGAAGTGAAAAAGGTTCATTCCATTCCTATTCGACTCAATACCAATGGCCATGGAAACCTGATCTATAAAAAAGATATGACACCGCTTTTAAAGGATGCAATTGACGTGGTATCGATCAGCTTAAATGCAAAGAATAAAAAAGAATATGATGAATTATGCCGTCCGGTTTTTGAAGATGCCTATGAAGAATTGTTGGAGTTTGCGCGACTAGCAGGAAGATATACCAAGGTGGTGTTAACCATTGTCGATATCCTTCCGATCGAGGATCAGGAAGCATGTCGTCGGATTAGTCAGTCGGTTGGGGCAGAATTGCGAATCCGTTCCTATATTGACTAATGACGAGATGATTAGCGACGGGACAGAAAACGCTGTTGATACAAGTCACTGCAATTTAAAGCCCCGGGGCCTGAACATCGGCGGCAAAGAGATTTGGGTGGTGGATGACCATCAATATGTGCTGCTGATCTGGGGGCGTTTATTTCAAATCCAAAAACAGCCGCTGGTTCTGGTTAGTATTGATTATCATCCCGATACCAACCCGCCGTTTTGGCTATGGGCTTATCAAAAAGCCATGGCCATTGATCCCGAGCGGGAAACCGAGCTGGTGAAAAAATTTCAGAATAGAATGTTGTCTGCCCTGGAGCCGCTTAATTTAAACAGTGTCGAAATGACGATGGATCAGATGCGTAATGATGAGCATATCAATACAGCCATGGAATTGGGCTATCTGAGCAATTACCATATGATCAATTGTATGGAAAAACATGTTTATTCACAGGGACATCACTATCTGGTTCCGGAAAACCAGTTTGGGAGCCTTAAAGATGACATGTTTAAAAATATTGGACTGCCGCTTAAAAAAATCAGTAACGAGGCGTTGATTCTTGATATTGATCTGGACTATTTTTTGAGTCCGGAAAATTTTGAGCTGGATCTTAATCAAAACCGCATTTTTGCAGATCTGGTCAAACAGGCTCAGATGATTACCGTGGCCCGTTCAAAAACGTATTTTGATTTTTTAAAAACAGATCCGTTTACAATTGGAAGCTGTGAAGAAAAGCTCATCGACCTGCTGGAAAAAATCATCGGCAAATAAATACTAAAAATGACACAACAAAGCAGAATCTGGAATATGATGATGGGAGAGAGACTTTATGGGAAAACACAGTGAAGAAACCCGAATCATTGAGCAATCTAAAGACCAGTGTGAAGAGCGTTTGTTAGCTTTTGACACCGGTAAATATGAATTGAAGAACCATATCGTAGACAAAGAAGAAAGCCTGCTTGTTCTCCACACAAAAATCGTTTTTGCTGCCAATGGCCAGCGGATTACCATTAAGCTGCAATCGGCGGGTGACCAGATGACCGAAGTGTGCGTCCGGTCAGAACTGATTTCAAATGTGGTGATGAATGATCGTGGTGCAAATAAAAAAAATATCAACTCCATGTTCGGCTATCTTAATGAAGAGAACATAGCGAATCAGCATCGGAAGCCGGATAGAACCAGAAACGATCAGCGCTCCAAACCGAAAAGCAAGCTTTTTTTCTGGGATAAAAACGCCACAGCTTTAAAAATGTCGATGATGGCCAGTTATCTGGGGGGCTACCAGGAATTTGAAAAGCCTCTGAAAGGAACCCTTGAAATTCACCAAGCTGGCATTGACTTTGCCGTAATGGGTCCCAAATTTAGTATTCCGTTTTTGGAGATAAAATCCGTCACCATTGCTTCGACATGGGATATTGTAAAAAATCAGGCCTGGCGGGAGACCTGCTTCAAAGATGAACTCAAAAAAGATAAAACGGATCATGAAAAAGCATCGAAAAACAAACTGGTGGTTACCTATCAGAATGATTCGGGGCAAACGCAGTGTATTTTTAGAGCTGACACTTCCTATGAGGTGGAAAAGAGTGTTGTAAAAGCGCAAATGTTGATCCAGGAATTGATGGAAGATTAAAATTTAAAAAGGGCTTGACAAACCATAATACATGATGTAAACTAATATAGTCTCGTAACGATGGCGGAAGGGCCACACCTGTTCCCATACCGAACACAGAAGTAAAGTCTTCCAGCGCCGAAAGTACTTGGTGGGTAACTGCCTGGGAGGATAGGACGTTGCGGGGCTTTTGAATTTTTTGCCCAAATTTTGCAAAAATTTGGTATGCAGCTGAGCAGAGCGAAGCAAAGGTGCAAAAAAGAACGCAGTTGACGAGGGTTTGATCCGATAAGGATTAAACAAACCCGAGGAAACTACGATCATTTAAAATGAAGCCGTGCAAAAAAATAGATATATAATCATTGATTTAAGTTTACTTAAAAATCAATGGTTATATATCTATTTTTTTATGGGGCGAAGCCCCTAACGGAGGCGCAGCGATAGCTGCGACGGAGTTGCACGGCTTCATTTAGTGGCAGTAATGTTAAGAGCAGCCATCTGGCGACAAATAATTATTTCCCAAACAGGTTTAAATAAAGCTGCATACGGTATAATCCTAATCATAAGTTCAAAAAAGAAGAAGAAAGAAGGCGTTCATATGAAAGAAAGAAAAGTCATGCAAGTCGTTCAGGGTATAAGTGCAGTGGATGGGGCCGGAGTTCATCTGACGAGGGTCTTGTCCCATTCAACCGTAAAAGCATTTGACCCCTTCCTGATGCTGGATTCCTTTGATTCGAAAAATCCTTCAGATTACATCAAAGGTTTTCCAATGCACCCTCACCGGGGTATTGAAACGGTCACCTATCTGGTCGAAGGGTTGATCGAACATCAGGACAGCCTGGGAAACAAGGGTGCCATCGAATCTGGCTGCTCGCAATGGATGACCGGGGGTAGCGGGATTCTCCACCAGGAAATGCCTCAAGCTTGTGAAAGAATGCTGGGCTTCCAGTTATGGTTGAATCTGCCCAGATCCGAAAAAATGACGGAGCCCAAGTATTTTGAAATCAGAAAAGAAAATATTCCTCTGTATAAAGGGGATGGTTTTAATGTTGGGGTTATCTCTGGAATCTACGAAGGTGTAAAAGGTGCAGAACCCCATCACATCCAGGCGATGATTTTAGATGTGGTCGTTGAGCCGGAAAAATCAGTTAGGATTCCAACGCCCAAAGGTGAAACCGCATTCGCGTTTTTAATTGAAGGACAAGGTTTGGTGGCAGGAACCTTATATAAAGAGAAATCGGCGCTGTTGTTTAGCGAGGGCGAATATATTGAAATAACAGCCGATGACAAGCCCCTTCGTTTCGCAGTATTTTCGGCACCGCCGCTAAATGAACCAGTAGCCTGGGGCGGTCCCATCGTGATGAATACCGAAGAAGAATTAAAACAAGCCTTTGCCGATTTGGAAGATGGCAGTTTTATAAAAACACGTCCCCAACTCTAGGGGATGTGTTTTTATTAATTGGGAATGCAAGCGCAGAATGAACACGATGCGGTAGTGTCAAAAAGAAATGAAAAAAACTTTCAAAAACCAGTTGACAGGAGGGTGAAAAGAGCGTATACTAATGAAGTTGTCTCGAGTGAGGCAGCGGACACAGCTGAAACATTGAAATGAACTTAAAAGAATTTCAAAAAACAGCTTGACAATCACAAGAAACGACGATATAATAGAAAAGCTTCTTCAGTCGGAAACACTGAAAAAACGACGGAGTGGCAACGGTCATAGAAAAGAGAATAGTACCATAAAACCTGTAAAACAGCCAAAACATCCGCGAGGATGAATGAGGCTAAAATAGAAACAGAGAGATGAACTCTATAAAACATTAACTCGGTAGAGTATAAAATACGCTTTATTCAAAATGAGACAGCATTTGAAAGCCTAACGGCTTTAAATACAAACTTTTTATTGAGAGTTTGATCCTGGCTCAGGACGAACGCTGGCGGTATGCTTAACACATGCAAGTCGAACGAGACGGGATGGAATGACCCTTCGGGGGAATGAAATCTTAGAAAGTGGCGAACGGGTGAGTAACGCGTGGGTAACCT
>NZ_MJUY01000020.1:0-46310 GCF_002237635.1 Acetobacterium sp. MES1 | reverse complement strand
TCAAAAGTAGGAAAGAGGCCGCAAGTAAAGAACTTGTTCCCGACGAGGAGGCAAAATGGGATAATAATAAAAATCTAAAACACTGGTTAAAAAGCTTTAATCAACAACGGTGATTATGTAAAGAAATATCACCTGCGTTTCCGTTATGCATGGGAATGAATAGCCCTTTCTTTACATAACGGAACGCTTAACATAACCCTTGCTTTTGGGATCATAAGGCCTGGTGTTGACCAGTGCAATGCCCAGAGTGGCACAGGAAGTATTCAATTGATGAGAACGGAAAATCTTGCCATTATCCGCATAAAGCATGGTGGGCTTACCACAGGTAAGTAAAGCAGATTTAAGGACATGAAGGAGATCTTCATTCTTTTCAGCCAGCATGAACTGAGCCCCGGTAATCCGCCGGGAAGCATCATCGATAAAAGCGATCAGATAGGTTTTGCGCTTTTTACCATTAAGAGTCAGATAGGGGCCGTGGGAAACATCGGTCTGCCACAGGGTGTTGATATCAACATGGGCGAAACGGCGGCGATCCGACGTATCCGCCACTGATGGCTTTAACATCTGATGTTTTTTCAGCAGTCGATACACCGTCGAATAGGAACAGTCGGAGCTGGTGAAGTGGCCTTCATGAATGAGCCACTCATGGAACAACTTCACCGATAAATGGATGTTTTCCGTTCGCAGCGTAAGGAGCCGTTTGGCCGATTCTGCCGGTAGCGCCCGGGATGAACCTTTGTCCGTCCGAACCTTGGGCTTGAGCGCATCAAAACCATGGCGCCGGTACAGCCGATGCCATTCCAGCAGGGTTTTGCGGTTGTAGGTGCGGATGCCATAATGGGGGACATCATGGGTTTTTGCACTGATCTCATCCAGATAAGCCGTGTGGTTTGTGACGGTATCCGTCAGTAACGGCGCAATCAGGCCATAGCGAAATAAAGCAATCAATTCTTTGTCTTTTTCAGTCATTGTAAAAAACCTCCGATTAATTAGATATGAGGTTTTAAGGATCCAGAAAACCAGGTAAGTAGAGCATAACGGATCAATCGATAAAAGGCAAAGCAAAAGCGCTGTGGGACAAATAGTTCTTCAAAAAAATAGGGAAGGATGGTACAATTAAAGTGCCATAAATCCTTTCTTAAAATGATCGTGATATCTTTTGCCGAAGATGTGGGGCTTCCCCACCGAGTGGACCATTTCAAGAAGCTTTATGGCTTTTTCATGCCCAAAATCAGGAAAGACGATTAAAGGATCATGGCAGATGCGAAAATACTCAATCAGCCGGTTCAGACAAAAAAGAAAACGCCGGGTGATAAAGTGCCGATGCTGATGCGCTAAAGCGCAGCCTGAAGGAATCCTGTTAAAGAAGGCCCAAAGCAGTTTCAGCAGAAATGGAAGGGCCAGCTGAAAACCGGGATGGCAGAAAGAAGGCAGGATACTCACGGTCTTACCGCAATGAATACAGTAATGGCGTTGTACCGGAATGGAGAAGACATCCTCATACCAGATCACATGCCGGTGATAGACACCATGAAGATGGAGCCGCCTGCGCGAATAACAATGAGGACAGCTATCGATGCGAACTTTTTTAGCGGTGTAGAATTCGGTGATATAATCCAGTGGGTGGTCAGAAAAGTGTTCCAGATGAACCATGGTTTGTGCTTCCTTAAAGTGCTTAATGATTAATCATTATACCATAGTTGAAAAGCTCGGTTTAGCCGAAATAATTTGATTAAATCAAGACTGTTTTGACACTTATAATTTGACAATTAACACTGATCTTACCGGAAGCCATTAAAGTTTTGAAACAAAAGGCATAGGTGGGTCATGAGCTATACGACGAAAAACTATACAACTGACGGCGGCGATAAAACGGTGATTGGCGGCACCCTCGAAATTAAAGAGGGTGCTGTTTTATTGGGGCAGCCCCAGGCTGATTTTCAGACTGACAGCACCGCTACGACCATTGCGGGACTGGTGACAGATTTTAATGCCCTACTTTCAAAGTTTAAAGCAGCCGGTTTAATGAAAACCGAATAATGAAACGAGGTGGCAGTGATGAAAACACTCCTGGAAAAAGTCAAAGCCAATCTGATTCTTGAGCAAAGTGAGGATGATGAGTTATTACAGAATTTCATATTTACTGCCACATCTTATGCGGAAAGCTATCAAAAAAAAGAAGATGGTTTTTATTTAAAGCATGATATGCACCCCACCACCGAACAGGCAGTGATTATGCTGTCATCCCATTTCTATGAAAGCCGGGATGGCAGCACCGGGGGCTTTTTTGCCGACAATGTTCAGGCCAGCAATCAGGTCTGGACGGTGGTCAATCGGCTTCTGCAAATGAATAAGGATTTTAAGGTGTGATCATGAGTTTTGGAAAAATGAATACCACGATCGATCTGATCACTACCCAACCGGTTAAAGATACTGAAGGGTTTGTAAGCACCGGCGATACCATCATCGCTTCAGTTCGAGCCTATAAAGAGGATCGCCATGGCAATGAAAGCTGGAAAAACAGAGCGATTTTTACCAATGCCTCGGCACTTTTTAGATTTAGAGCCATTCCCGGCATTGTTGTTAAAACCAACATGGTAATCGTCTGTGATACCGGACGCTACAACATCGTTTCAGTTGAGGATGTGAAAGGTCGAGGGATGTACACCGAAGTGCTCTGTGAAAGGATGGAAACCAGTGGCTAAAATTACGATCAAAATGCCGGACGATTTTCTGCTCAAAATTTCAACCCTTGCTGAAAAGTCCGATGACATCATTCCCAGAGTTTTGGAAGCAGGTGGCGATGTGGTCCTTGAAAAAGTCAAAAGCAATCTCAGCGCTGTCATTGGTAGCGAAACAAAACTAAAGAGTCGATCTACTGGCGAGCTGGAAGCAGCCCTGGGGGTATCTCCGGTGAAAAAAGACAGTGCTGGTAATTACAATCTCAAGATTGGTTTTTCTGAACCCCGCTCCGGTGGTGAAAGCAATGCCAAGATTGCCAATATTCTGGAATACGGCAAAAGCGGCCAACTGCCGAAACCGTTTCTCAAACCAGCCCGGGCCAAGTCCCGGAAGGCTTGTATTGAAGCGATGAAGAATAAACTGGAAAGCGAGATTGAAAGTCTATGAACAGCTTAATCGAACTCAATCAGATCATTAGCGGACTCAATGTTTTGGTGGAAACTGGGAAATTTTCTGAAGAACCATCATACGAGTATATGGTGGTGACCCCGCTGACAGATACATTTGCACTCTACGGCGACGATCTGCCCCTGCGAACGGTTGAGGAGGTGCGGATTTCGATCTTTTGTAAGAACAATTACATGGCTTTAAAAAACAGACTTATTAAAAGCCTACTTAATTCAGGCTTTGTCATCACCGATCGGCGCTACGTCGGTCATGAGGATGACACCGGCTATCACCATTATGCCATCGATGTGGCAAAAGACTATGAAGTGGAGGAAGTATAATGGCACAAATAGGACTTAAATATCTCATCTGTTCAAAACTGACAGAAACCGAAAACGACACCACCTATGCAGAAGGCCGGATTATGGCCTATGCAATCAAAGCGGATATGAATATTGAAGTGAATGAAGGGGTGCTGCGGGGCGATGACCGGATTATTGAAAATGTCAAAGAATTCAAATCGGGTAAGCTGACCCTGAATGGGGATCATCTGGACTATGAAACCCGAGCGCTTATCTTAGGGCATACCCTGACGACTATTGAATCCGGGACCAATAAAAAAATGACCGCCAAAGGCTCCGATGATGGGGCTTTTGTCGGAGTTGGCTTTTATGCCACCAGCATTAAAAACAATATCCGAGGTTTTAGGGCCATTTGGTTAACCAAGGTAAAATTTGGTGTCCCATCTGAAAGTATGGAAACTCGAGGGGAAGCCATCAATTTCCAAACCCCGACCATTGAAGGCACCATCCTAACCGATGTGCTGGATGTCTGGAAAGAAGAAGCCACCTTCCCAACCGAAGCAGAAGCTAAGACCTGGTTAAATACCATGGCCAGTATTGGAGGTACACCATGATGATGGATACTGATCGAATGGCCGTCGTTGCAATCGGTGGCGTGGAGTATCCGCTGATTTTTACCACCAAAGCCACCAAGGAAATTGCCAAGCGTTATGGCGGTCTCGCCAACCTGGGTGAAACCTTAATGAAGAATGAAAACTTTGAAATGGCTCTGGATGAGGTAACCTGGCTGATTTCGCTGCTGGCCAACCAAAGCATCCTAATTCATAATCTTCAGAATGAAGAAAAGAAACCGCTACTAACCGAAGAAGCCGTCGAGCTTTTAACGACCCCGATGGAACTGGCAGATTATAAGAATGCCATTACCCAAGCGATGATGCTTGGCACCAAGCGCCATGTCGAAAGCGAGGATAATACCGCTGATGGTGAACCCCTAAAAAACGTGAAAGTCGAGTAGATGATGAAGCCTTGTTTACTCGACTTTTATATTATGGCACCGTTCATTTAAACCGATCAGAAGAACAGGTTTTGTTGATGCCACTGGGCCTGCTGCTTGATCTTTGGACCTGTCATAAACAGTTTCTGGGGTTGGAGAAACCCAAACGGGAATGGACCATTGATGATCTTATTCCATAAAAAGCGCATCAGAATATTTATAAATTTACTTAAAAAAACTTAAGCATTCTGATGATACTAATATTTTACGTTTTCGTTGCATTTTAGATGCAAAATAAAAAGCAGATCCAAACAACCCCATGAAATGGCCATTTTTTTAAAAAAATTGTACAAATCACAACTCAATCACACACCAGTTACTTCCAATTACAATCCAATACTATGACTTGAATTACTATATAGTGTCTGTGTTATAATGCAGAAAAAAACGGAGGTAATGAAATGGCTATTCCAAATGTTCAAGATTTTATGACGGAAATCGAATTATTGAAACGGGATGTAAAAGAGGATGGAGAAGACCACGTTGATATTTGTGCAAAAACACTGCATGAGATGCTTGGAGATCCAAAGGGAAAAGATGCTCGAATGAAAAGTTGCTGTCAGGCCATGTATAATTGCATGAAAACCGGGGATAAAGTTTTAGAACTCCCGCGACCTGTTGCTGGAAAAACAGAAAGTAGTGGATTTGGTTCAAGATTGGTTGTTCGGTATTATGTTTAATCAAGATGAGGGTCAAATGGACTATGTTGTAGAATTTGAAAAATTGTTAAAAAGCGCTTTTAAAGCTGTTGAATATCAAATTGATAGCGAAAGAATCGACGTAATCGATTTGGGCTGTCCACATTGCGCACGTACTTTGCCTAGGGGAAAAATGGGCATCTATTCTTTTGCTCTAAATGACCGATTTCTAAAAATCGGAAAAGCGGGTTCAAACAGCGGACCACGTTTTACTTATCAGCATTATAAACCTGGAAGTGCTCAAAGTACGCTGGCTTCGTCAATCTTATCAGATCCCGAAATGAAAAAATACAGCTTGTCCACTGATAATATTGAATCGTGGATGAAAAAGAATTTAAGAAGAATTGATATTCTTTTTGACGCAAATTTCGGACCCTTAGTATTAAGTTTTGCTGAAACAAGTCTCCATTTAAAATACCAGCCTAAATATGAAGGGTTCAGTTCTCAAAGATAATAATGAAGTAACATATCAGGCACTCGATTCTGAGTGTCTTTTTTCATGCCCAAAAGCAGGAGGTGATGCATATGGCTAATGGAAATTTCGGCTTAAAAATTGGGGTTGAAGGCGAAAAAGAGTTTAAGAACGCCCTCCGGGATATCAATCAATCCTTTAAGGTGCTGGGCAGCGAAATGAAGCTGGTCGAGTCCCAGTTTGATAAGCAGGATAAAAGCATCGAAGCAGTCACCGCCCGGAACCAGCTGTTAAATAAAGAAATGGATGCCCAGAAAGATAAGATCAAAGCCCTGGAAAAAGCCCTGGACAATGCTGCCACCTCCTTTGGCGAGAATGACCGCCGTACCCAAAACTGGGCGATCCAACTCAACAATGCCAAGGCGCATCTCAATGGGCTGGATCAGGAAATCAGGAAAAATGAAAAAGCCCTGACTGAAATCGCAGATGAGTTTGATGATGCTGAAAAACAGGCCGAACAGTTTGGCAAGTCCCTTAATGATACTGCCAATAAAGCAGAAAGCTCCGGCGGTAAATTTAGAGCGTTAGGCGGGACGCTAAAAGGCATCGGTATCGCCATGGGCACAGCCTTTGTCGCCGTTGGTGCGGCAGCGGTTTCTTCGGCTAAATCTTTAACCGATATGACGATGGGAGCGGCAGCCTATGCCGATGAAATCCTGACGACTGCTACCGTTGCGGGGGTATCGGCTGAAAGCCTGCAGGCGTACAAATACGCGGCAGAGTTAGTCGATGTTTCCATGGAAACCCTCACTGGCTCAATGGCCAAACAGATCCGATCGATGTCTTCGGCCCGGGATGGTTCAGCCGATATGATTGAAGCTTATGATCGATTAGGAATATCTGTCGCAAATGCCGACGGATCCCTGCGAAGTGGCGAAGATGTTTATTGGGAAACCATTGATGCCCTTGGCAAAATGGAAGAAGGTGCTGAGCGGGATGCCCTGGCCATGAAGATCTTCGGGAAATCCGCCCAGGAATTAAATCCGCTGATTGCTCAGGGTTCAGCTGGGATTGCTGAACTTACCGACGAAGCCAAACGGATGGGGGCTGTGCTCAGTGATGAAACCCTGGCCCAGCTGGGGAAATTTGATGACAGCGTCCAGCGCTTAAAATCTGGCAGTGATGTAGCTAAAAATGCCCTTGGCACGGTACTGCTGCCCCAGCTTCAGATCCTGGCCGATGAGGGTGTTTCTCTGCTTGGCGATTTTACCAAAGGTCTGCAAGATGCTGGCGGCGACTTTACCAAAATATCCCAGGTCATTGGTAGCACTGTCGGCGGGATTGCCGATATGGTTCTGAGTAACATGCCCGCCGTTGTTCAGGTCGGGATGGATATTGTCGGAGCGGTGGGCAGTTCATTTCTTGCTAATCTGCCGATGTTAATCGATACCGCCAACCAATTAATCTTCACCCTTCTGGAAGGTTTGATCTCAGCCCTGCCGCAATTAACCGATGGCGCCCTGCAATTGGTGCTGGCTCTCACCCAGGGGATTCTCGATAATCTTCCGGCTATTCTGGAGAGTGCCATGGTGATGGTAGCCACTCTGATTACCGGGATCGCTGAGGCATTGCCAGAACTGGTACCAAAGATCGTCGAGTGTGTCATCCTGATGGCTCAAACCCTGATGGATAATGCCGGACTCTTAATTGAAGCGGCCTTAGCCTTAATCACAGGACTGGCTCAAGGGCTGATCAATGCCTTACCCATTTTGATTGAAGCTTTACCACAATTGATCAATTCGTTTATCAACTACTTTGTCAATAACTTACCGCTGATTATTGAAACCGGGATCAACTTAATCATATCCCTGGTCACCGGCCTGATAGCCGCCATTCCCACACTGATTGCGGCGCTACCTGAAATTATTATCGCTCTCGTGAGCGGTCTAGGAAAGGCAGCTGAGGCGATCTATGATGTGGGGATCAACATCGTCAAAGGCTTATGGGACGGGATCATGTCCATGGGACAGTGGCTTTCAGATAAGGTCACCGGTTTCTTTGGTGGCGTTACGGACGGTGTCAGAAATCTCTTAGGGATGCACTCACCATCGACAGTGTATGCGGATATTGGCGAAAACATGGGTGCCGGGGTCGGGGTTGGTTTTGTCAGAAAAATGGCGACGGTCACCCGGGATATGCTCGGTGCGATTCCCACCACCCTGGATGTGAACACCCAATCAAACGGATTAACCGGGAGAACTTCAGCTGGAAATAGTTCAACCGGTATGCTGGACGGTGGTAGTGCCGCACCGATTTATATCTACACCACTGTCGAGCTGGATAAAAAGGCAGTGGGCCATTCCATCACCCCGATTGTTTCTCGGGATCTGGCCTTTAGTTTGAGAGGAGGTAAAATCTGATGGCAGTATGCGAAATAACAAATGCTTCCGGTGCAGTCTTGTTATCAACTTTCAATGCGACTTACGCCAATAGTCTTTACACGCCTGGTGATTACAGTCCTTCCTATTTTTGGCCGGAAAACGCTGAGAAACCGATATACTTTAAAACCAAAGAACGATTCAGCAAGCTGGCAGTGGAATGCTATTTTAAAAATGGTAAGCTCTCCGATATCGAAGCGTTAAAACAAGCCCTGAAAAAATGTGTGGTGACCCTCAACAACCGCTTTATCGAAGGCCAATGCTTTGACTGTATGCTGGTGAGCACCCAGATTAATCAAATCTCAAGCCGCCACTATAGTGCAGTGTTTGTTTTTGATTGCGTTATGCTGTTGGCTGAAGAATAGTGGGTGAAATGATGATATTAAGCTTACTCAACCAAAACAAAACGCCGATCGGTGAACTGGATCAGCTGGATAATTGCTATGTTACTGAACTGCTGGAAAATGGCGAGGATACCTTGTCCTTTGAAATCTATGTTAAGCATCCACTGTATAAAGATCTGATTGAAGAAAACCTGATTTTAACTGACGATAACCGTTATGTCATAAAAAGCATCGATGAACGTGGCCAAACCACCATTATTGGTTGCAGTTTGGATTTATCGGACTTTATGGTGACAGGGTATCATCAGCTTATACTTGAAGATATCACATTAGCAGCCTTTCTCAATCAAATCCTTTCTGGGACAGGCTGGATGGTCACCGGTACTGAGACTATCACCGCCACAAAAACAGTATCCATGGAATCCGGAAACACCCTGGATCTGCTGAGACTGGCTGAAAAAACCTATGGTATCATCTTTCGCTATGATTGTATTCAGAAAATAATCCGAGTCACCACCACCCAAGGCTACACCAACAAAGGCGTTCATTTTTCTGATGAACTCAACATCAAAGAATGTGAACTCCGGGGTGATAGCTTTGATCTGGTTACTCGGCTGTATGCCTTTGGAAAAGATGGGCTTTCCTTTGAAGACATCAACGGCGGCAAGGCCTATGTCGAAAATTTTCAATATACAAGCAAAGTCATTACCCAGGTCTGGGTCGATGAACGCTATGAGCTAAAAGAAGAACTGCTGGCGGCGGCTCAGAAAAAAGTGACAGGGTTATCGATCCCCAATCGGGTCTATACCGCTTCGGTGGTGGATCTGGCTAGTCTGTTACCGGATGACTATGGAAACCTGGCCATTGCCATTGGCGATAAGGTCACGCTGATTGACCGCATCCGCGGGATTGAAGTGGAACATCAGATTGTCAAACTGGTCAGCTATCCCGACACCCCAGAAAAGAATGTTGCTGAATTGGGACGAGTCTCTACCGATTTTGAATCCACCATTACCAAACTTAAAACCGAGGATATCAAAGAAGCAATCGTTAAAACTGTCCCACCAGCTGTCAATGACTACATGAATGAATACTTTGGTGGTCAAAAATGGGTGTGTGTTGAAGCCTATCCGGAAGTCATGGATGTAGGCACCTTGTACCTAAAGTATGTTTCCAGATAAATGAGGTAAGCGATGGGAATAAAATTTAACGGTCGTGAGATTGAAGGTCTCAAAGCAAAGGGCCTTACGATTATTGAGGCAAAGATTAATGGTCGCATCGTCTGGCCGGAAGAAAGCGATTTTCACTGGCAGCCCAACCCCGATATGGTCTGGGCCAGAAGTCAGTGGGAAGCCTTATCAGGTGGACGAATCGGCTATCTGCGGATGCACTATGCCAAAGATCTGGTCAATGACTTTATTTTTGAAGAAGGCACTGTTGTCACTTCCGATGGACAAACCTATCATAATTCAGCGGCAACATATGGTGTTGAACATATCTGGGATTATTCCAACAGTCGGGTCAGTGAAGTGTACCCGAACACCAAAGTCGTCTGGACTATGTATTTCCCCAATAATCCAGCGGTTTATCCCAGTACCATTGAATATGGCGAGACCTATTTCTGCTTTGATGGTGTCACAGCGGATTGGTATCCCTGTCTCTGGACGGACATCGCTTACTTTGATCTGTTAAACCAGGCATCCGTCTTTATTGATGATTGCAGTGTGGCGCTTTATCTCGGATTTTTCAATGAATGCCGAAAGCTCCAGGCTGTCCCTAAAGAATTCACAATGAAACTTAGCGCCTACCGCTTGCAGGGGATTTTTGGCGGCTGTGCTGCGTTAGTGTCGGTGCCATATTTGGATATGACCAACGCCATATATGGAATGGGAATGTTTGAGGGCCGAACCAATCTTAAAGAGTTGAAATTGGTCAATGTCAATATTTCCATTGACCTATCGCCCTGCATCAATCTAACCAAGAGCAGTCTGAGAAATGTACTGGCGGGGCTGACCAATCGTACGGGTCAAGATAAGCTGGCCATTGGTTTGGGCGCCGCCAATATCGCTAAGCTTTCTCAAAGCGAACTGAGTGTGGCACTGAATAAAAATTGGGACGTGGTTGAGACCATCACCAACTGGCCGGATTATTCGGAGGAGGAGTAAAGTTTGGAAGGAGATTTTATGCGAAATTTTAGGGTTGCCGTCAAAGAGAAGCAGCTTTTTTATGATGAGATGATCGTCAGTCAATATGATCATTTGGTTCAGTGTTTGGTATTTGAGATTCCTAGAATAAATGATGGCCTTAACGTGGCCGATTTTAATATTCATATCGAAACCGAGCTTGGTCGTTTGACGGATCGGATTCTGATGATACCGGTAATCGATGGTGATTTCGTTCGTTTTATCTGGATTCTGACCGCTACGACAACCCAGGCTGCCGGGCTGTTGGCTTTCGAAGTGCAGTTGGATGGTAAATCAGATCCCGGCATCCCGGTCTGGCAAAGTGAAAAAGGGTTGATCCGCATCAACCAATCGATTAAGGCTGATACACCCCAACCGCCCATCGAACCGTCACTCCTTTTGCAATGGGAGCAGCAAATGATAAAACTGGGTGAAGACGCCCAATCGATAATGGAAAAAGCCGATCATGCCAGCAGTGAAGCACTAATCGTTGTGGAGCGCGCCAATGCTGGTGAGTTTATTGGTGCAAGAGGCGATCCCGGCATTCCGGGTGAAGCTGGGCCGCAAGGTCCGCCCGGCATTCAAGGACCAAAAGGCGATCAAGGCGCTATTGGACTTCAAGGTCCAGCCGGGGTAAAAGGTGAACCCGGATTGCAAGGGCTCCAGGGACCACCCGGTGAGACTGGACCACAGGGTGTTCAGGGCATTCCGGGAATTCAAGGCCCAAAAGGAGATCAGGGCGAGATTGGTCTTCAAGGTCCGGCTGGTGAAAAAGGTGACCCTGGGTTACAAGGCCCTCAAGGGCTACCGGGAGAAAATGGTGCTCAAGGAGAACCCGGATTGCAAGGGCCGAAAGGCGATCCCGGCATTGACGGACAACCAGGAGAACAAGGCCCAAAGGGCGATAAAGGCGATCCTGGAATCCAAGGTCTGCCCGGCGCAAAAGGAGATCAAGGACTTCAAGGGCTGCCGGGTCTCACCGGTGAAACTGGTCCTCAAGGCGAGCCAGGGATCCAAGGCCCGAAAGGTGACCAAGGCATTCAGGGAATCCAAGGCCCGCCCGGTGCTAAAGGAGATCAAGGGATTCAAGGCTTGCAGGGCTTGACAGGCGAAACGGGACCTCAGGGTGAGCAAGGTGTTCAAGGTCCCAAGGGTGATAAAGGTGAACCAGGGATTCAAGGACTCCAGGGCTTAACCGGCGAAACAGGACCACAAGGTGATCCTGGAATTCAAGGACTGCAGGGTCTAACGGGAGAAACAGGTCCTCAAGGCCCGAAAGGTGACCAGGGTGTTGAGGGAATCCAAGGTCTGCCCGGCGCAAAAGGGGATCAAGGGATCCAAGGACTGCAGGGTTTGACCGGTGAAGCTGGACCTCAAGGGGAACCAGGCATTCAAGGTCCCAAAGGCGATCCGGGTGAACCCGGAATTCAAGGACCGATTGGCGAGCAAGGGATTCAAGGTATTCCAGGT
The DNA here is from genome assembly GCF_002237635.1 of Acetobacterium sp. MES1. Classification (NCBI taxonomy): domain Bacteria; kingdom Bacillati; phylum Bacillota; class Clostridia; order Eubacteriales; family Eubacteriaceae; genus Acetobacterium; species Acetobacterium sp. MES1. The sequence continues at coordinate 34,280 of NZ_MJUY01000020.1, read as the reverse complement.
GAAAAGGGCGCTACTGGTGATGTAGGTCCAATTGGACCAGCGGGTGCTGCCGGTTATTCACCGGTAAAGGGCGTGGACTATTTCACTGCAGCCGATCAAGCCGCCTGGTTTAATCCTTTAGGGACACGGCTGGACGCAGCTGAATCTGCTATTACATCTATCACAACCCAACTTGGCACCCTCAATGATCAATTGGAAGGAGCGTTAAATGGCAACTAAAACCTTAAGTGAAAATATTCAAACGGCCATCACTGATCTTTCCAATATTAAAACCGCACTGGTCGGTAAAGGTGTCGCTATTCCATCCGGTACACCAACTAATAGCTATTCAGGACTGATTGATGGTCTGCTGATTGGCACCCCGGCCAGTGCGGAGTTTAATATTCATTTTGGGGATGTCGCCCCAGAAGATACGACAAAGCTGTGGGTAAAAAGCACTCCGGTTTCAGATATTAAACTTGATAGCGATATTTCCAGTGTTTTAAATGCGACTACCCGGGTGAATGATATCCTTGATGCTGCCACCAATGAAATTGTCAGTGGCGTCGGTGGTTGTGCTGAGCGGGTTGGTAATCTGGTTTATCTTTTAGGAGCCTATACCATGAGTCCGAAGATCCTGACTTATAACCTGGACACCCTCGTAACCGTATCCACGGGTGTGGCGATGCCATCCAATTACTTTAGATATGCAGCCACGGGGCTGGTTGGCGATTTCATCTATTTATTGGGCGGACTAAAGTATTCAACCATGTCACTGGACATCTACAAATATGATATCCTTGAAAAAACGATGACAAAGCTAGCGGTTGCCATTACTAATGATGGCAATCATGGCTGGCAGTCATTTGCCTATGCGACAGTTGGAACGCGGATCTATCTATTTGGTGGCTATAATTCAACCAGTTTTTCCAACTCCTATATTGTTACGAAAGCGTATTACTTTGATACGGTATCACAGACATTTACCATGATTGCGGCGCCATCTAATCATTTTATTGAAGCGGGTACCGCGGTTATTGGGACGGACATTTATCTGATCGGCGGTCGCAATTCAAGCGGCACTGCAACAACACGGATTACAAAATATGATACCCTTCTCGATACCTATACGATCGTGGCATATTTACCAGCAGCATACACAAACTGTCGAGCCGCCGCTGTTGGGACGGATATTTACATTTACTGGGACAAAAGCATTTTTAAGCTGGATACCCTGACGAATACCCTTTCAACGGTTTCAAGCGGACTGGCTTGGGATTTTAATGGCGGCACCATTATTTCTTATGGCACCGACATTTTTTATTTCTGCGGCAGTGGTGCTGTCAACCGGGTGATAAAAACCACTGCTGATGTCACTTTGGAATCGAACCATCTGCTGATTTCCAGTCTCACATCCGGTCATCGGGTTGCACTTTTTAATCAGCATGGAATTGACGTTAAACTCCCAGTATCCAATGTATTTAAAGGAGATGCCAACAACAAAGCACAAAAGGTCGAAGCCTACTACTATAATAACGCCCAGTGGAATCTGATCTAAACAATTGTGGAGCCTTGGGCTCTTTTTTAATAGAGAAAAATAAATTTGAAGGAGAAACTAAAAATGGAATATCTTGATAAGATTAAATTAGTTGTCGCCGTGGCCTTCACGGCCCTTTCCGGTTGGTTAGGGATGTTGGCCGTGCCGGTCATCTTGCTTTTTGTCCTGGCTACCTTTGATTATATCACCGGACTGGCAGCAGCCAAGTACCGGGGCAATAAGATTTCAAGCTACAAAGGCTTTCAGGGCATCATGAAAAAAGTCTGCCTGTTTTATCTGATTGCAGTGGGTGCGATTCTCGATTACACCTTACTCTATGCCAGTCAGTATATTGGCGTCGATGCAAAAGTCAATTTTGTCATCGCATCCTTTGTTGCCGTTTGGTTGATATGTAATGAGATTATTAGTATTCTGGAAAACATGAAAGATATGAATGTCAATTTTCCACCATTCTTAGAAAAGTTGACCCAGAATATCCGTACCCAGATGGAGAATGAATCTGAAGGTAAAATTCAATCTGATACAGAAGATAAAAAGTCGGGCAATGAAACCGGAAGTAGTAACAGCTAAGATTTAAAAACAAAAACAGAGGAAATGGTCAGTGATCATCGCCTCTGTTTTTTTATTGGAGGAAAAAATGACGACTGCAGAAAAAGATCGAATCCATGAAATGCGGCTTATGGGTCTTAGCTATTCACAAATTTCTAATGACCTCAATATTTCAGAAAACACCATCAAATCCTATTGTCGGCGCCATAATCTCGGAAAGACGATGACAAAGAAACCCACCGGTATTATTGATGAAAAAGATGTCTGCAAACAGTGTGGGAAACCCATCAAGCAAAGTTCAAAAGGGAAGCATAAAAAGTTTTGTACTGAAGAATGCCGCCGACTCTGGTGGAAAGCCAATGATGCCAATATCCAGAGAAAAGCATATTACACCCTGGTTTGCCATGGTTGCGGTAAAAGTTTTAAAAGCTATGGCAATTCAAAGCGAAAATTTTGCAGCCATTCCTGTTATATCCAATATCGGTTTAAAGAAAAAGTTGAGGAGACACCATGACAAAAGATCAACTGGAACAGGAAAAAAACTATCGCATTTCAGTCATATTATCAAAAGAACTGATGAGTAAAGGTCTTATCACAAAGGAAGAGTTTGACCGCCTCGATACGATGCTTCTGGAAAAATATCAGCCCATTATTTCGAGCTTATAATGGCTTAATGACTTGCTTTGTATCAAAATCAGAGCTAACATCACAGGTAGAAAGGAGTGACAAAATGATGCGAAAAGTTATTAAAATTGATCCTGTCGCAATCAAGCTACCGGTGAAAAAGCGGGTAGCAGCTTACGCCAGAGTTAGTAGCGGAAAAGATGCCATGCTTCATTCGTTATCAGCTCAGATTAGCCATTACAGTGAAACCATTCAAAGTCGGCTGGATTGGCAGTATGCCGGTGTTTATGCCGATGAAGCAGCAACGGGCACCAAAGATAATCGCGCTGAGTTTCAAAAAATGCTGACAGATTGTCGGAATAAAAAAATAGATCTGATTATCACCAAGTCGATCTCACGGTTTGCACGAAATACTGTGACATTGTTAGAAGTGGTCCGGGAACTAAGTAGCCTTAATATTGAAGTCTATTTTGAAAAAGAAAATATTTACAGCCTAAGCGGGGATGGTGAGTTGATGCTCACTATCCTCGCTTCTTTTGCGCAGGCGGAAAGTTTGTCGGTCAGCGAGAACTGCAAATGGCGTATCCGCAAGGGTTTTCTGGAAGGGGAGTTGGTTAACCTTCGGTTTATGTATGGTTATCGGATTTCTAGGGGTCTGATAGAGATTGATGAAGAACAGGCCCAGATTGTCCGAATGATTTTTGATGATTACCTTGGTGGAATGGGATGTACCCAGATTGCTAAAAAGCTCAGAGAATTAAATGTTAAAAGAATCAGAGACGGAATCTGGACGGCGGAGCGGGTCGGAGAGATATTAAAAAATGAGAAGTATGCTGGAAACTCGCTTGCGCAGAAAAAATATGTTTCAGACCATTTGACAAAAAAGTTAATTACCAATTGGGGGCAGTTGCCAAAGTATTACGCCGAAAATACCCATCCGGCCATCATCGATCAAGAGACCTTTGACAAAGCGCAGGTTTTATTAGCATCAAAGCGAAAAACATCAGGGAAGAAAGAGAAGGCCGTTTATGCTTTTACTGAAAAAATAGTCTGTGACAAATGCGGAAAACACTACAACCGGAAGGCAACCCATGGGTATGTGTATTGGAATTGCAGAACCTTTCTGCATTTTGGAAAATCAGTCTGTCATACCAAGCAGATTCCCGAAGTAATACTCATGCAGGTTTCAGCCGAAGTCTTAGGGCTTGACCCGTTTGATGAAGAAATTTTTCATCAGCAGATTAAAGAGATCCGGGTGCCGGATGATTTTAAATTGAAATTTGTTTTTCACAACGGAGATACCGTCGAAAAAGGATGGCATAATAAATCAAGAAAAGACAGCTGGGATGAGAAGAAGCGACAGGAAGCCAGAAAACGACAAAGTCTGATAATGGAAAGGGGGCTGGCAAATTGAATGGTGCAAGAAATATAAGATCCGTAACGGTTATTCCGGCAACTCCTGAATTGTTTATGCAGATCGATGAAAAGCCTTCCAGAAAAAAGCGGGTGGCTGCATATGCCAGAGTATCAACTAATTTAGAAGAACAGCAAAGCAGTTTTGAGGCTCAGCTGGATTATTACACGAAGTATATAAAAGACAAGCCGGAATGGGAATTTGTAGAAGTTTATACGGATGAGGGTATTTCAGCAACGAGTACCAAAAAGCGTGATGGCTTCAATCGCATGATTAAGGATGCGCTGGATGGAAAGATCGATTTAATTGTTACCAAATCAGTTTCTCGATTTGCCAGAAATACAGTTGACACGCTGACAAATGTTCGATTACTGAAAGAAAAAAACATCGAAATCTACTTTGAGAAAGAAAATATTTACACCCTCGACAGTAAAGGAGAGCTATTGATCGCCATAATGTCGAGTTTGGCTCAAGACGAAAGCCGCTCAATTTCAGAAAATGTGACGTGGGGGAAACGAAAAAGTTTTTCTGACGGAAATATTTCCCTACCTTACAAGAGCTTCTTAGGATATGTAAAAGGGGAGAATGGATTGCCGCAGATAGTTGAAGATGAAGCAATGACAATTCGACTTATTTATAAGCTCTTTCTGGAAGGTCACACGCCATCATCCATTGCCAAACAGTTGATGGCATTAAACATTTTAAGCCCAACGAAAAGACAAAAATGGCCGGTGTCAACGGTGATCAGCATTCTTAAAAACGAAAAATACAAGGGCGATGCAATACTGCAAAAACGCTACACGACGGACTTCTTGACTAAAAAAACAAAGACCAACGAGGGGGAAGTTCCTCAATATTATGTTGAAAACAGTCACCCAGCCATCATTCCACCAGAAACCTTTGGCCTGGTACAGGAAGAGTTTGCCAGAAGAAAATCAAAAGGCGGTTATACTGCTTGTCAAAGTTGTTTCTCCAGCCGGATTATTTGCGGCGATTGTGGCAGTGCCTACGGCAGCAAAGTCTGGCATTCTGGCAGCAAATATCAGCATACTATCTGGCAGTGTAATAACAAGTTTAAGAAAAAAGACAAATGCAGCACACCGCACTTGTATGATGAAACCATTAAAAAACTATTCGTAGAAGTTATGAATCACCTTATTAAAAATAAAACAGAGATATTTAAGAATTACCGCCTTATGATTGAGAAGCTAACAGATTGTCAGAATTTAAAGGAAGAACTGAAGCAAGTCGATGAAGAATGCAGCTCCATTGAAATGATGGTTGATGCCTTTGTCAGTGAAAACACCCGGGTAGCGATGGACCAGGAGGAATACCAGCGCCGCTATAACGCTTATGCTGAGAGCTATGATAAACTTCGCAATCGCCATATGGCCTTAACCGAAGAAATCAGAAAACGAAAAGCTCGAAAAAGCCAGATTCATGCCTTTTTGGATATTCTTGAAAAACGCGACCAGCTACTCACAGAGTTTGATGAAACCCTCTGGCGTCGGACTATTTTAGAGATGGTTGTTTTCTCCGTCGATGAAGTCAATTTCCGGTTTAAAGATGGAGCGGAGATAAAATGGCCAATGAAAGGAAATATTTAGTTGCAAGGCAAGCGTTTTAAACCAATTAATAGTGAAGGCATTACGCAAAATCTCTAAATACCGCATAATAGCACAAGCTGCTCAGTTTATGCCTGATGTTTTTACCTACATGGATGATATTGCTTCAGTCATCAGTCCGATGATCTCACCTAATACCTACCGAGAACTGTTTAAAGAACATCATGCCAGAATTATTCAGGCGATCAAAGATAACGGAATGATTGCAAAACAACATATTTGTGAAAAACGGGATCTTCTGGTTGATGATTTTGTTGAGATTGGAATCCAGAGTTTCTTCCCAGCTCAGCCTTCCAATAATTTTCGAGCCATCCAGCAGAAATATCCGGAGTTTGTTATTCACGGTGGGGCTGACTCCCAGTCACCAATTTTTTCAACGGATATTACTTACGAAAAGGGAGCAGCTGAAGCTAAACGCTGCATTGATCAGTATGCAGGAAATGGCCGCTATATGGTTTACATTTCGTGTCCAGGCACGCCCAATGCGGCTCATCAAGGTTTTTTTGAAGAAGCCTGACGACTGGGCCAGGAGATTTAAGTAGGGTTTACTGAACGGATTGAAATCCATAACCAGCAACCAAATTTACAGCTTGCATTAAGTCGATGAAACGAATCCAAAATTGAGACAAAAAGAACCGCATCCTCCGGTCCAGATTCATTACCAGAAACTGTAAAATAATGGCACTTTTGGTTGTGTCCTCAAGTTTAGTTCTGACGAGGCCAAAGCCATATTTTCGTTTAGTGACACCATAAGAGCCTTCGATTGCGTTGCGCTCGCCATTATCGGCACGTTCCACTTGCTTAACTTCAGAAGATACCACTTTCGGTTTGCGCCCCAGCTTCGGGCCACTGATTCGAATGCCCCGAAGCTTCAGCCAGGCCAGGTTCTCACGGTTACGAAAGATTGAATCTGCCAACACCGCCTCCGGATAACAGCCAAAGCGCATCAGGTATTATAAAACCGCTTCCTGCAATAAAGTTCCTTCATTGAAACTCTCAAAGTCAAGCTTCTCAATGAAGGTATAGCCGTCAACAACGCTTGTCATTACTTTACACCCGAACTCAACGTCTGAGCCGGCTTTTCCTCTGAAAATTGGCCGGATGTGAGGTTGTGAGATGCTCACAATCCGGTTTGGGACAGAGTGCGTTTTCGTCTCATACATGGTGTTCTGTTGCTCATAAAGCTTTCGGATGGTCTCGAGTTCGCTGTGCTGGCGTTTTGTCAGAAGTTCGGCTCTGGCAGCGTCTTTCAGGTAAGTCTCGACGTATTCCAGATCCCGTTTCACATACCCCAGCTGTTTTCGAATTGCTTTACGGACTGTTTTGCTGCGCTTTTTGTGCTGCTTTTCGATGGACAGATAGTTTTTTCGGGCCCTATTGCGGTAAGTTCGGGGTTTGGCAACAAGAGCGATATCCGGCGTATGCAGAACGTCAATCATCATTTCAAGTTTTTCACGTGCCTCATTGAGAAGACGCAAATCGGTGGGAAAGCGGATATCACCTGGCGCACAGGTTGCATCAAGAATCAGTTTACCTTTCTTCGGGATATTAGAAAAGCTGATTTGACTTCCTTCATCGGATGGTTCTGATGGGCCGGGGGCATCGTGATGATCATCATCCTCGCCTTTGTCTTCTACAGCTTCAAACTCCTTCATGGCGATCATGTTGTTGATCTCCATGAGAATATCTGGCGTAAAGCGTTTTCTGAAGTGCGTGATCAGTGATGCATCAAATGGCGGGCGGGTATCTTCAAAACCGTCAAAGCCCAGAAAATACTGGAGATAGGGATTTTCCATCACCTGTAACGGCACTTCAGCATCAACCAGTTTTAAACGGGTCTGCAAAATCAGTGTTCCCAGAGCAACCCGGACTGAGAACGCTTCTTCGCCTCTCGTTGAAGATTTAAAGTTCCTGGCGTAGGCATCCTCAAAATCAGACCACGGAATCATCTCCGCCAGTTTGACCCAGCGGTTGTCTTTGTTAAGTTTTCCTCCGAAAGGAAGAAAGAAATCATCCGAAAACTTGATTTGGTCCGTCTTTCTGATATACATAAGGCACCTCCATCTGCAAGGGTTTTATGGTAAAAAAGTAATTATCTTTGCACTTATTATACTAAAAATATGCCTCAAAGTCAGCATTTAAGCGATTTTTGATTTGTTCAGTAAGCCCTATTTATGTTTTTGCTTTGTTACTGGATGGATAAAGTCCCAGCATGGTTTAGCTGTATTTAACGGTCTCAGCTTATTTTTGGGGGTATATTTTACGGCCGGTTACTACACTAAGGTCGGACCAATTGAAAACCCATACTGGGTTATTTTCACAAGTCTGATATGGGTTATAATAATGGGGTTATTTGGCTGGGTGTTAGGATGGATTAATGTTTCATTGACTTTTCCGGTCAAAGAAAAGTAAGTTCATACGAAGCGAATGATTAATTGCTTGAAAAACAAAGAACGATTGGCGAAACTCCAATCAACTTAGAGATTGCGATAAATACTGAGGAAGATCTGGTTTTGCCGGGTCTTTTTCCTTATAGACTTGAGTCTGTTTCGTACGCAAAGCGCGCGAAACAGTAAACCACTTATTATGTGATGAAATGTAAAAATTATAGGCATTAATAACCTTTTATGCAAGGAAAGTCATATAATTTTTGTGTAACAATGGCTTAAAATAATAAGTTGTATTAAAAAGGATTGTATGGATAACTTTTGAATTTTTCGCCAAATTGATGCTCTTTTGGCTCACGATTCTTCCTTGTTTTGAAAAGTTTTTATTGCGGTTTGGATAAAGTTATGAATAAGAGGGTTTGGGTTGTCATAGCGGTAATATAAGCACATTTTCACGATAAATTCATGCCCTATAAGCGGAATAGTTTTAATATAATCTCTATCCATATGACGTACACTATATGGCATAATGCTGATGCCTCCAGTTTTACGGATAGCAAGACCCAGTGTATCGACTTGTTGTGTGAAAATAGTCTTTTTTGGCGAAATGCCAAAACGAACAAAGATTGAGAGAATTTCAGCATTGAAATCTCGATATCCGGCGTTGTTGTCTAAAAAAATAAAGGTTTCGTTGACTAAATCTGTCGGATTAATGAATGACTGATTGGCAAGTGGATGCATAGAAGGAAGTAAAACAGCGAGTATTTCAGAAGCAAAAGGTATTTGCCGAAGTTCGCTATTCGCCGTCAAACCAGTGTTAGTTGTGAGAAAAAGATCGCTGTTTCCCGTCAGCAGACTTTTAAGACCTTCAATCGGTTGACAGGATAATATTTGCACATCACATTTTGGATAAGCCAAAGAGAAACGTTCGACGATTGGTTCGGTAAAATCAGATGTGTAGTAGTAGGGACTACTGATTTTAAGGCTCCCTAATTGACCGGAGGTGAGAAGTTTTATCTGTTCAAGTGCAATATGGTATTGCGTAAGCATAGCAGTAAAATTTTCATATGCCACTTTTCCTGCTTCAGTGAGTACGACATGTCTGGTATTGCGCTGCAAAAGTTTGGCTCCCATTTCTGCTTCAACGATTGCAATGTGTCGACTAAGAACAGGTTGGGTAATATACATTATTTCAGCTGTCTTTGAAAAATTAAGTGTCTCAGCCAGTTTTAGATACTCTTCAATATAGTGCAGTTTCAAAGTGGTACCTCCAGTTTTTATTTTGAATATATCAGTAAAAAAGTGCACTGGCAAGTTATTTATGCTTTATTGACATAAATCCCGTTAATATTGGCATTTCTCAAGAATTAAAAAAAGCACTATAATGAAAGCATAAAAGGTAATTACTTTGATAAAAACAATTTTAGGAGGAAGTGCGATGTTTACAATTGACAGTGCAGTAAATAAAGATTGCCCCGTATTGATTAATTGGGGAAAAGATGGCGGTATTTATCCCTATGCATTCACATCCAGTGAGGATGAAATGCTCGCCTGTCGAGAATCAGCGTGGTTTGGTTGCTTTTTAAATTGTTCGCCGGTGTATGATATTTCTGGGCCGGATGCCGTTAAGTTACTCAACTATGTCTGCGTTAACCGGGATTTCGAAAAACTAAAAATCGGTGGGTCAAGACACGCCTTAATGTGTAATGATAGAGGTCAGCTGTTGGCAGACGGTTTAATAATCCGAACTGGAGAAGATACCTTTAGAACCTATTGGCTGGCTCCGATTGTATCATTTTATGTCGATACATTAGGTATGAATGTGACTGGAAATTGGGTTTTTGACGAGTATTTTTACCAGATTGACGGCCCAAAATCATTGCAAATTATGGAGAAAGCTTCACAAACTGATTTACATGACATAAAATTTGCAGGAAGAAAAAATATAAAAATCGCAGGTACTGACGTAACAATAGTGAGACTTGGGATGTCTGGTGCGCTGGCTTACGAAATTCATGGCAGCACTGATCATGCTGATGCTGTTTATGATGCAGTAGTAGCAGCCGGAGCAGAATTTGGTTTAAAGCGCCAAGGCGTCAGTAATTATTGTAGAAGCCATACCCAGGGTGGTTATCCCAATCAATGGATTCATTTTTGGTATCCTTGGCGTTCCAGCGGCGAACAATTGTTGAAATATATTGAGACGTGTCCATATATTTTTGAAGGTCACAAACAATATCCATTCTTTGGAAGTGCAAGCGACAACTCTGAAAATGCCTTTGTAACGCCGTTTGATGTGGCTTGGGAATATTTAATTAACTATGATCATGAATTCATTGGGAAAACAGCGCTTCAGGAAATTGCTAAAAATCCGCCTAAAAAATGTGTGACACTGGAATGGAATTCTGAAGATATTGGGAAAGTTTTTGCAACGCAGTTTAATGGAACAAAGCAAGCAACTGCTGAAGAGATTACGCGTGTCGGTGATGGAGGGGAAGCACCTTTTGTGATCAGCAAGGTTTTAAATAACGGAAATATGGTAGGTATGACCGCAGGAAGAACAAATGACTATTATCATCAAAAAATGATTTCTTTGGCTTTTGTTGAGAAGGATTACGCAATTGAAGGCAAGGAACTGATAGTGATTTGGGGTACCGCAGAAACATCACAGCTTGAGATACGCGCAACGGTTGCACCGTTTCCTTACTATAATGAAGAGTATCGAAATGAAACCTTTGATGTGGAAAAGATACCGCATCCAGTTTTTGAATAATGCTAACTGAGCCACTCACCTGGTTATTCATTCAAATTTAAAATCAGATATTTGAAACAACAAAATGTGTCGTTAATTTTCAGCACCGTTTTTATTAACCTGATTATACAACAACGGGGCAAGAGGTTAAATTAAAGCCTTTGCCCTTTATTAGATACGACGGTTTGACTTTAATTTCACTTTTTAAGGCTTTGACTGAATAATAAAATTAATAAAAGCAAACAGTTAGGTTTAGAACAAAAGGAGGGGAATGTCGGGTATTCTACTCGGTGATCACATGAACTATTATAATATTGGTGATAGAGATACTGAGCAGTTTAATCGCATGTTGGTGGAAAGTCTTTCTGAGATGATATCTATCTCAGTCCGTGGACCGGATAAAAAGTTTGTTTTTGTTAGTGAAGAATTTTTGAAAGGTCTAAAGCTAAAACCCGCTGATGTTGAGGGCAAAGGTTCTACAGAGTTAATCCAGGAAAAATTATATGAATCATCAGCCAGTGAAAGAGCATTTTCTGAAGGAACTGACGCAAAAGAGTTTTTTCATGCGATCGATGACCAATGGGTGTATTCCGAGAGTAAAATTATAAAAGATTTTAAGGGTGAATTAGAATATGTAGTAACATATAGTGTGCTACCTCATGAACTTTTAAAAGAAATTGATAAAATGCGGCTCCATTTGGAATATTATAAGCAAGAAAATAAGCAGCTATATAATTACCTTATTAAAAATGATAACATTCATGTTTTTGCAGACAAAAGTATGAGTAAAATTGTTAAAAATGCGGTAAAAATTGCCCCAACAAATGCTAGTGTGGTGATTACAGGAGAATCAGGTGTAGGTAAGGAAATAATTGCAAAGGTCATTCATGAAAACAGTGATCGTCGTGAAAAGCCATTTGTTGCTGTTTGCATACCCCAAATGTCACCTGCCTTAATGGAGTCGGAGTTATTCGGTTATGAAAAAGGCGCCTTTACCGGAGCACTAAGTTCAGGACATGAAGGTTTGTTAGAAAGTGCTAATGGTGGCACGGTTTTTTTGGATGAGATTGGAGATATATCGCTTGATCTGCAGGTAAAACTTCTTCGTGTCTTGGAAAACCGCAAGTTTACGCGAGTAGGTGGCACAAAAACGATTGAGCTTGATGTTCGCTTTATTGCAGCGACTAACAAGAATCTTAAACAAATGGTGAAGGATAATAGCTTCAGAGAGGATCTGCTTTACCGTATTGGAGTCATTTTTCTTAATATTCCTCCGCTACGAGAACGGAAAGACGATATTATTCCATTGGTTAATCATTTCGTTTCACTACTGAATAAGATTTATTGTAGTCATCACAGAGTTGCTGAAGATGCATATCATTTGTTTAGAGAATATGCATGGCCTGGAAATGTAAGAGAACTACGTAATTTAGTAGAGAAGCTGGTAGTGTTATCAGAAGAGAACCTTATTAACGCACAAATGGTTAATAGACTACTTCAAGGTGAAGACTTTTTAGTAGCAGACACTACAATCGGCACTCGTCAAGATCATGAGGCGATATGGGAAGAAAATACAGTTATAGATAAATATAACCAAATCGAGTCCGATAAGATTCTTACGGCGTTAGTAGAGGCCGGTGGAAACCGTACAATAGCGGCAGAAATGCTAGGTATTTCGAGAAGCACATTATATCGTCGTTTGAAAAAACACCCTATTAATAAATAAACTCGAATATTGGGATATTCTCATAAAAAGCTTGTAATGACTTCACTGTCATTACAAGCTTTTTTTAGTGCGCCCGGCATGGGCGCAATCTAACGGGTGAAAGTCCCGAGCACGGGTAGGTAGTGCCAAGTGCATAGCTTAAGGCAAGGGTGTCCCCGGCGACAGGGAATCTGAAGGAAGCTGGCGGCAAACTTCCGGTCTGACGAACAGAAATCACATCAGGCGTTATCAACTGGGTAAGGTTGCAAATCAAACCAAAGCCCCAAAACTATCCGGAAAGTTGATGATGTAAATGTGGCAGATGGATGGAAGGAAAGATTGCGTTCTTACCCGGGGAGATCTCACGGACGTGTGAAAACAGAGTATGAAACATGGTTGAAATAAGATTTATCGTGAGAAGTCAGCCGAAGCCATAGTACGGAAACATTCTAGATGTCGAAGGAAGGGCTGAACCAGAGGAGGTGAAGATCAATGAAGATTACTGACGGTGATAAAATAAAACACAGAAAACTTCAAAATGAAGGCGATCTGCAAAAGGTATTTGCGGAACAGAAAGAATATGCAGACGTGTGCAAATCACCAAAGATAATTAAAACCGAAATCACCAACACAAGCAAGCAGATGGATGGATTGATGGAGAAAATTCTAACCTGTGATAATCTGAATCTGGCCTATAAGCAGGTGAAGAAAAACAAGGGTGCAGGTGGAATTGACGGGATGCAGGTGGATGAACTTCTGCCCTACCTGAAAGAAAACCGGAATGAACTCATTGAAGCCATCCGAAGTGGAAAATACAAACCACAACCCGTCAGACGGGTAGAAATACCGAAAGATAACGGGAAAACACGAAAATTGGGAATCCCAACCGTGGTGGATCGACTGATTCAACAGGCGATCAGCCAGGTGTTGACGCCGATATTCGAGCAACAATTCTCAGACAACAGTTATGGATTCAGACCGGGGCGCAGTGCTCAGGGAGCCTTGAAACAATGCCAGGAGAATATCACCGACGGATATAAATACGTCGTGGATATGGATCTGGAGCGGTACTTTGATACCGTCAATCACAGTCGACTGATACAGATTCTGTCTGAAACCATCAAAGATGGTCAAGTCATCTCCCTGATACACAAATATTTAAACGCTGGTGTGATGTCAGGCGGTGTATTCGAGAGAAATGAGGAAGGCGTACCACAAGGCGGACCACTCAGCCCAATTCTTGGGAATATCATGCTTAATGAATGTGATAAAGAACTGGAACGCCGGGGACACCGTTTTGTCCGATACGCCGATGATCTGATGATTTTCTGCAAAAGCCGGAGAGCTGCCGAACGAACCCTTAAGAACATCGCACCGTTTATCGAAGGGAAACTGTTTCTTCACATTAATTGGGAGAAAACGAAAGTGGCCAACGTCACAAAAGTGAAATTCCTCGGTTATGGATTCTATATCTACCGGGGACAGGGAAGGTTGCGAGTTCACCCTCAGAGCATTCGGAAGCTGAAGGATAAAATCCGACAGATTACCGGGCGCAGTAATGGGATGGGAATTCAGAGACGAAAAGAAAGACTGCTGCAAATCGTACGGGGCTGGGTCAACTACTTCAAGCTGGCGGATATGAAAAAGATCCTCAAACCGCTGGATGAATGGATGAGAAGCCGGATCCGGATGGTTGTCTGGAAACGCTGGAAGAAAGTGAAAACCCGATTTATCAATCTCAAGAAATTGGGACTGGATGAAGAACGGGCCTGGATGTGGGCAAATACAAGAAAAGGCTATTGGCGAACCGCCCATAGCCCAATCTTACTGAGAACCCTTTCTAATGACCGCTTGAAGCGGGCAGGATATCCCAACTTTTATGATTATTATCTGCAAGTAACCGTGTAAACTTTGGAACCGCCGTATACCGAACGGTACGTACGGTGGTGTGGGAGGTCGGTTGATCAATTAATGGTCAGCCTCCTACCCGATTGGTGGAAAATCATCGTTATTTTATAGTGATATCAGCATCTCCGTAAAATAATCGGGGACATGAACGCGTGTCAAATTGTTTCAACTTCGTTCAGAGGCATTGACATTAGTGTATCAATTTGTCTTATAAAAAATAAAATATGCAAACAGTAATAAAGCATTATGAAGGAGCAGATTCGAAATAAATCGCTTTGCTCCAGGATTATTAAATTGTACATTGTCATAATTTAGTTTTGAATAAAAGTTGGCATATAAATTGCTAATATATAAATTACTTCATATTGCAATGTTAAAAATATGTGAACCACAGATACAATCCCAATTTACTGAATGAATTTATTATTTCAAATCGCTAAGAGGAAAAGAAAATATCTTAATTATTAAATTGCTTTATTTAGAAATGAGATTTTTAGATGTAATAGCCCTTTGTTTTTAATATATCAAGACTAGAAGGAGGTTCAGTGAGCGGAAAAAAGCGCTATTCCAGCTGAAATGAGTAATTTTTATGAATGTAATAAAAAATTTGTCATTATGGTTATAGCTCAATAATGAGTAAAAAAGATATTTTTGATCGATGTGGGAAGATATTTAATTGCTATAAAGTGAGGTTACAGCGCCATGTGCATGAGATAAAGCACTGTTGCCATATAAAAAAGAATAAGATGAAAGGAAAAGTATGACTATCACTTTGGGTATTTCATACGAAATTATTTATGGAAGAGAGTAATATTACTGTTGTAAAGGAAAATGGTATAGCAACAATTCGAATTAATCGACCTAAATTTCTAAATGCGTTAAACAGCACAATTAGCAAAGAAATATTAAATGAGCTTGAAAAAATAAAGCTTGATTCGTCCATTCGGGTACTGATTGTAACCGGCACTGGTAGATCTTTTGTGGCTGGAGCAGACGTAAAAGAAATGTCTGATTTTCCGCCACGCAAGGCAAGAGAATTTTGCACAGTAGCAATTGATATTAATAATGAATTGGAAAGTATGCCAATCCCTACTATCGCAGCAATAAATGGTCTTGCGTTGGGAGGCGGATTAGAACTGGCTCTAGCATGTGATTTTCGAGTAGGGGGCTCACGAACACTTTTAGCTTTACCGGAGGTTGGTCTTGGCATTATCCCCGGAGCACATGGCTGTGCTCGCTTAACATCAATAATTGGACCGTCAAAGGCGAAACAGTTAATAATGCTTAATGAGAAGATACCAGGTAAGCTTGCTTACGAAATTGGTCTGATTAATTGGTATGTTACAGGAAATGCTACCTTGGATGAAGAAGTAACCTCCGCTCAAACTTCACTGATAGCTCAAAAATCTTGTGAGGAAAACAAAGTTTTATTAAAACAAGCAGAAGATAGAGCAAGATCAGCAGAGAAAGTAGCAGATGCTGCTGAAGCTGAGGCTATTTATACAAAAGCAATGGACATTGCGCAATTGTTGAAATCAAAACCTAAATGCGCTTTAGCTGCAGCAAAAGCTGTAATCAATACGGCAGCTAACGAGAGTATTCGAGCTGGTAAGACAGCTGAAACGGCTGAATTTTCTTTATTATTTGATACAGATGATCAGAAAGAAGGAATGTCTGCAATGCTTGAAAAAAGAGTTGCAGTATTTACTAATAATTAAAATTTAAAAGGAATAGGAAGGAATATTATTATGAACATACAAACGATAGGTGTAATTGGCGCAGGACAGATGGGAGCTGGTATTGCGCAGGCTGTTGCAACTGGAGGTTATAGAGTCATTCTTTACGACATTAAGGAAGAGTATTGTGAAAATGCAAAAGAAAAGATATACGCATCTTTAAAGAAACGTGCTGAGGCAGGAAAAATCACAACCGATTTAGTAGAAAATACCATAGAAAAGATTAATACTACTGAGGATTTGAAGCAGTTAGGAATCTGCGATATGGTTATTGAGGCAGTGCCTGAAGTATTAGAATTAAAACAGTCTATATTCAAAGAACTCGGAACGATATGCAGACCTGATGCGATTCTTTGCACAAATACATCCACGATATCAGTTTCTCAGGTTATGAGTGAATGTACAATGAAAGAGCGTTGCGCGGGCATGCATTTCTTTTTTCCTGCACCAGTCATGAAGTTGGTGGAGGTGATTCGATCAAATGATACAACAGATGCTACGGTTTCAGTAATTAAACAAGTGGCCAGTTATATAGGTAAGATAGCTATTGAATGCAAGTTTGATACACCAGGTTTTATTGTCAACCGGTGCTTGTTTGCTTTTCTACAGGAAGCACTTCACTGCTATGAAGATGGCATAGCTACTATCGAAGATATCGATACTGCTATGAAGCAGGGGCTTAATCACCCAATGGGACCGTTTGAAATGATGGATATGTCTGGATTGGATATATATCCTCATGCCTGTGAATCATTAAGAGAACTGCCAGTTACAACATGGGAGTGCTGCGATAGTGTCAAGAAATTAATTGAAGAGGGGCGATTAGGAAGAAAGTCAGGCCATGGATGGTATGACTATAAATAAATATAAACTAAATAGTTTTAAATAGTTTATTTGTCAAGCGTAAAAATATCGAAAGATAAAAAATACTTTTTGCAATTATGTCTATGAAGTTGTGAGGAGTAAGCATTTTTTAGAATTAACAAGGAGGAAATAATGAAAGAAGCAGTTATTGTTGCATATGGACGCAGCGCTTGTTGTCGGGCAAATAAAGGAGGGTTTGCAAATAGTCATCCGATAAATTATGCCGCACAGACACTGAAGGGAGTACTAAGCAAGGTTCCTCAAATCAATCCTGAAATAATAGGTGATGTAATTACTGGATGTGCTATGCCGATAAATGAGGCACATATGAATATCAGTCGACTGATTGTAAATCGAGCTGAATTACCTGATTGTGTACCAGCACAAACGATAAATCGTTTTTGTTCATCTGGTTTACAAGCGATTTCATCTGCGGCTAATGCTATTATTTCAGGGGAATATGATGTAGCAGTAGCAGGTGGCGTAGAGAGTATGAGTAAGTGTTTTATTCCGTATTCTGATTCGTATATGAATCCATGGATTAAAGAAAATTATATTGGTGGTTATATGTCTATGGGTGAAACGGCTGAAAGGGTAGCAGAACATTATATGATCAGACGTGAAGACATGGAAAAAATGGCCTTGGAATCCCATAAAAAAGCCGCAAAAGCTCGTACCGAAGGCAAGTTGGCTCATTGTATCATCCCGGTTTTAAATGATCAAGGTAACATGATCATGATAGATGAGGGGATTCTCGCCGACGAAAATGGAATGCTTAAAACGAGTATGGAAAGAATGGCCGCAATGACTCCGTGTTTCCGTGAAGAAGGTCAAGTAACGGCAGCTACTTCCTCTCAAATGACTGATGCGGCAGCATATGTAGTTATTATGTCTTCGGAGAAAGCATCAGAGCTTGGCATAAAGCCAATTGCCAAGTTTGCGGGATATTCTGTAGCGGGTTGTGACGCAACAGAAATGGGGATGGGACCCTTATTTGCTGTTCCAAAGCTTATGAAAAAATGCGATTTATCTCTCGAACAGATGGATGTTATCGAGATAAATGAAGCTTTTGCATCACAGGCATTAGCGTGCATTAACGAACTTGGTATGGATATGCAGAAGGTTAATCCTTATGGAGGTGCTATGTCCATTGGCCACCCTATGGGGGCTACTGGTGCTATTCTTACGTCAAAAGCGTTGTCTTATCTGAGTGATACTGGTGGACAATATGCCTTGATTACTATGTGTATAGGTGGCGGCATGGGAGCGGCAGGTGTCTTTGAGTTATGTAAATAGTAAGAAGAAATTACTAAGAATTGAATAGGAGAAATAAAATTATGGCAAAAATTATTAGTGCAGAAGAAGCCGTTCGCTTAGTCAAAGATGGCGATGTTTTAGCAGTAAATGGCGTAGCTACAGTATGTAACCCTGATCTGCTTTGTCAAGCTCTTGGCAAACGATACCAAGACACAAAAACCCCTAGTGGACTTACTCTATGGGGTGCAACAGCGCTCGGCTTATCAAAAAAAGGTGCCTTTGTAGATAGTTTGTTTTTAGACAATGAAGGGCTTTTCAAAAAAGCGGTATTGGGACAAGTCAACTCTACTCCTACTCTTGCCCAAATGATTTCTGAAAACAAAATAGCTGGTTTCAATCTCCCTCAAGGAGTGGTTTCACATTTGTATAGGGCTGCGGCAGGAAAACAACCAGCAATAATTAGTGGAATTGGTTTAAATACCTCGGTTGATCCGCGTCTCGACGGTGCGTGTCTTAATGAAAAAGCTCGTAATGAACCTCCGCTTTCCCAAGTCGTAAATATTGCTGAGAAGGAATATCTTCAGTTTTTCACACCTAAGATTGATGTTGCATTTATTGCAGGCTCTATCGCTGATGAAAAAGGTAATATTTCTTTTGAGAATGAGGCTGCTTTTGTTGATGCGATTGCAATTGCATTAGCAACAAAGGCTAATGGGGGAATAGTATGTATTCAGGTTGAGCAGATATCGGATAAGCGATTGCATCCAAAATTGGTAAAGATTCCGGGGAAAGCAGTGGATTATATTATCGTTAACCCGAATCAGTTGCAGTGCGTATTTGAAAAAAACCAGCCAGCTATTAATGGAGATGGGATACTTTATTCAGAAGAGATCGTACCTTACATTGAAAGAATGGTATCATTTATTCCTGGAAATAAGAAAAGATATGATCAATATATCATTGCTCGAAGAGCATATAAAGAGATCAATAAGGGTGACATAATCAATCTGGGAGTTGGCATTCCAGGACTCATTGCTACGATAGCTACTGAATGCGGTGATTGGGAGGATATTACTTTAACCAATGAAGTTGGCCTGATCGGTGGGATTCCCCTGCCTCGTCCTGGTTTTGGCGCTTCTCTTAATGCTGAGATGATTACAGAAATGTCCATCATGTTTGATTTTTATGATGGTGGGAATCTGGATGGTGTATATGTTGGTGCTGCACAGGTATCATCAGAGGGAAACGTTGGTGTAAGCAAAGTAGGTAGTGTAATTATCGGAGTAGGCGGATTTATCAATCTGACACAATCATCACATAAAGTTGTCTTCATGACAAACTTTATGGATGGAAAGAATATGGAGCTAAAATTTGAAGAGAATAAACTTCGCATTATTCAAGAGGGTACTAATCGAAAATTTGTAAATAAAGTAGAACAAATATCCTTTTCAGGAGATGGTGCCATAGAGAATAATCAAGATATTACCTATATCACAGAGCGCTGTGTATTTAAACTGACCCCTGAAGGATTATTATTAACAGAAGTTGCTCCTGGGATTGATATAGAGCGTGATATACTGGCAAATATGGATTTTGTACCATTGATCGCAGAAAATGTTAAAATCATGGATCATGAATTTTTTGATTTTAAAATTCAAAATTAAAAGAAAAATTGTTTTAAATTTACATTAGAAAGTGAGTGCTAATATATGTCTAATATTTTGTTACAACCATATGAAATAGGTAGAATAACAATTAAAAATCGTTTTGTAATGACTCCTGTTCAGCTTTCCTATGCAACACAAGATGGCAAGCCTACACCCAGGTTAATAGAATTTTACCGTCGGCGTGCTGCAGGCGGTGCTGGCCTCATTGTTGTTGGGGCAGTAGGTGTGGATCCTATGCGTATATGCACTGCAGGTGTAATGCAACTTTCGCGTGACAACGATATGCCAGGTATGAAGGAATTGGTAGATGCCGTTCATAAGGAAGGTGGGAAAATATTCCCGCAATTGTGGCATCCTGGAGCTTACGCTAAACCTGAAGAGTACAACGGTCAAACCCCTGTTGCCCCTTCTGATTATAAGTGCAAATTTAATCGAGCCCAGACACGTGCATTAAAAATAGAAGAAATAGAAGAAATTATCTGTAATTTTGCTGCAGCGGCAAAACGGGCACAAGATGTTGGTTTTGATGGTATTGAATTGGTCGCTAGTGCTGGGTACTTAATTGCACAATTTCTATCAGCATCTACAAACTTTCGCACTGATCGTTATGGCGGATTTTTAGATGGCCGCATGAATTTTCTTCGTGATATAGTCGTTGCAGTAAAAAAAGCTGTGGGCTCCGATTTTCCGGTTACCGTACGATTAGCTGGAAATGAGTTTGTACCCAATGGTAATGATAATGACAGTTGCATTATCATTGCCAAGGAATTGGAACGACTTGGCGTAGCTGCACTTAATATAACGGGAGGTTGGCATGAAACGTTGGTGCCACAGCTTACTATGGATGTACCAAGAGGTGCCTTTAGCTATTTGTCAAAACGCGTGAAAGAGGCCGTTTCTATTCCTGTATACGCATGTAATCGCTTTGATATTTCGACTGCAGAAGAAGTCGTAATCCGAGGAGATGCAGACTTTATAGGGTTTTGTCGAGCTTTTATAGCTGACCCGGATATGGTGCGAAAATTAGAGGATGGACGTCCTGATTTAATTCGGCCTTGTGTTGGTTGCAATCAAGGATGTATGGATCACGTTTTCAAGTCAAAACCACTGGCCTGTCTTGCAAATAGTGATGCAGGATTCGAGTCTGAATCTGCGTCTTCCTTGATCAAGAAAATTCTTGTGATTGGTGCTGGTGTGGCGGGGATGGAATTTGCCCTGCGTGCTGCATCTGATGGCTCCATAATTACTGTTTGGGAAAAGGAAGATGAACCTGGCGGACAGATGGATTTAGTTTCTTCACCTCCAGGACGCGAAAGTTTTGCTGAGCTTTCTACTTTCCAATACATCGCCTGCAAAAATATTGGTGTAACTTTTGATTTCAATCATGAAGCTACGGCAGAGGAGATTATATCTTGTGTTGAAAGTGGAAAGTTTGACAAAGTAGTTTTAGCAACTGGAGCTCAACCCTTACTTCCTGATTTTCCAAAAGAGGAAGGTGCAAATATAGTTTCAGCGTGGGATGTTCTGCGTGGGAAAGCATCTATTGGAAAAAAGGTTGTTGTCGTTGGGGGTGGAGCGGTTGGTATAGAAACTGCGTTAAAAATTGCTGAAGAAGGAACTATCAGTGCAGATACGCTTAAATTTCTCTTTCTGAATCGTGCAGAAACACCTGAAATGCTATATGAATTATTGACTCATGGCAGCAAAAAAGTCTCCATTGTTGAAATGCAGCCTAAAATTGGATCGGATATTGGACCTTCTTCCAAGTGGATTATGATGACAAATTTGGAAAGATACAATGTTGACAAACATCCTGATTCAAAAGTTATCTCTATTCAGAAAAATTCAGTTACCGTAGAACGTTCCGACGGCACAAGGGAGATTATACCTGCAGAAACAGTTGTTTTGGCAATTGGATCTCGAGCCGAAAATAAATTGGCAGAGCAATTAAAAGGGAAAATTGCAGATATGGTTGTAATTGGCGACGCTAGAAAACCACGAAAAGTGATAGATGCTCTGAAAGACGCTAAAGAAGCACTCGCAGAATAATCGAAGTAACTTTCTATTGATATAATATATAGAAATCCAAAGTGTCTCGAAATGTGTCAGAAATGCGCATCTTTTATATTCTCAACTTGAGACATTGCGACGCATAATGAAACGGAAACCTGATTTAACGTGGCAAAAGCGGAAAAAAACTTGGCACAAGATTTGCTGTAATTATAACCAAATCTTGTAAGGAGGAATTAATAAAGACTGAGCGCTTTAAAAACAAAAACTACAATTTTAAGAAAACAATTTAAAGGAGGAAAAGTAATGTCTAAAATTAAAATTGCATCCGTAGCAATGGTAAGTGTTCCTGATAAGGCGGTAAATTTGGCAAAAATGTTGTGTTTTATTGATGAAGCAGCCCAAAAAGGGGTTGATCTTATTGCGTTTCCTGAATTTTGTCTTCCAGGTATTCCAACTACATTTACTATGATGTCTACCAACATTGATGCGACATCTTATTGGGTGAATGCAGCGGAGTATGTGCCCGAGGGTGATTCAGTTCAGGCCTTGATTGCAAAGGCGAAAGAGCGTAATATTTATATCTCTTGGACCATGTCAGAACAAGACAAGGAGTATTGTGACAGATTCTACAATTGTGGTGTATTGGTTGGGCCAGAAGGATTTATAGGGAAATACAGAAAAATTCAACAACCCGGTACAGAACGGCTTTTCTTCCATCCTGGTAACGAGATACCGGTGTTCGACACAAAAATCGGTAGAATTGGTATGATGATCTGTTTTGATAGGTGGTGGCCAGAAATCGCAAGATGCCTAAAAATTGGGGGTGCAGAAATAATACTTGCAATGTCCGCCTGGCCAGGAACAGATAAAAGCACAGGCGAGGATGATTTCACTTTGAATCTCTGGACGAGTACTGGTTATTGCCGTACGCTTGAAAACGCCGTTGTACTTGTAGATAGCTGTGGAGCTAGCCCGGAAAATATTACCCGCATGGAAGAAGGCCTTGAAGCAGGGCATGCAAGAATATATAGTCCAGAAGGTTATGTTATTGTTACAACTGGCTGGGAAGAAGACATGGCGATTGCGGAGATTGATCCAAAGGCGGCAATTGCAAACTGCTTTGCTACTTTTGGTCTTGGAAACATGGATTCTATCAGAGATCTACGAACTGATATATATATACCGTATTTTGAAAAACACAGAAGATAGCTGTATGATGAGCAGCTAAAATTACCTTAAAAATACAGGAGGGGTTTTATATGGAAAATAAAAAATTAGTAAAAGCATCACTTGCTCTATCTTCGACTTACCTATATATTAATATCGGTATTTTTGTTTCAGTTTTCGGGAATATTGTGAAAACATATTCAAGTAATGGCGCTGTAATGACCAACTTGATTTATCTCATTCCCAATCTAACAGTTATTCCGTTTATTTTTATAGGAGGAAAATTGTGCAGTTGGTTTAGTAAAAAGACTCTTCTAGTAATAGGCTTATCTATTTTTTCGTTAGCTGGAGCAGGGACTCTTTTATTTGAAAATATCTATTATGTCTTGGCTATGAGAGCATTGCTTGGAGTTGGAATGGGGATTCTTTATCCTCTTGCAAGAGCTCTCGCTGTACAGTACTTTGATGGCGAAGAACGAGCAAGTATGTTAGGGATCATGCAGGCTACAGCATGTGGAATCGGTGTTCTACTGGCACTTGCTTCAGGAAGAATTGCTGTCGTTGATTATCACTATGCGTTGTTCTTGTATCTGATTGCTTTGCCCATCGCACTGTTGGCTTTTTTGGCTTTACCTAAAGATGAACCAGAAAAAAAACTTTATCAACATGCGGCAAAGGAAGAAAAAATGCAGAAATTCAGTTCCTCATATTACTATTTTCTAGCTGCTGTGTTTTTTCTATCGGTAATCTTAGTTATAAACCAATTGAAGATGGGGGTATTTGTTACCACTGAGCAATTGGGGACACCCATGCAGATAGGGATTGGAAGTGCGACTGTATTTGTGGCAGGTTTTCTATCGGGAATGCTGTTTGGGAAAATATATACTAAAATTGAGAGATATACAATTGCGTTGGGATGCTGTCTATTGGGGACAGGGTATGTTATTTATTATTTTACGTACAGTATTACAGGCGTTTATCTTGCCTGCGCTACAGCGGGTGCTGCGGTAGGACTGATCCAACCGTATTTTACAGCAAGAGTAGCTGTATTGGTGCCTAAAGAAAGAGCGACAATGGCTATAACATATCTTGGAGTGGTTTATTCGCTTGCTTATTTTTTAGCATCGTATATCATCCCAATGATTGAAAGTTTATTTAATGTTACAACTGCAAGGGGTTCGTATTTGCTGTTTGGAGTCATTGCACTTATAGGTTTTGTTGTGTCGATAGTTTGTACACTACTCTCACAGTCCAGTCAAAAAAAAGCTGATAATGTAGCGTAAAGTCATTTGAATTTTATAAGGTTTTTCAGTGGGGGGATGGTATCCATTTGTTTAAAAGCTTAACGATTTAAAATTTTCTGACTATAAAGACATGAATTTAAGGTGTCATGAGGTTAAAGCGGATAACACCAACATCGTAGTAATTGCTGCTTGCGTTATCCGCTATCAATATAAAATTAATTTTATTATGAAAGGAAATATAACAATGAAATTTTCAGTAGATAGTTCGATTAATCGGGATTGCAAACTTATGAATAAGCGAGGACCATCGCTGTATCCATTCTTGGTTTCGTCACCTAAAGAGGAATTGCTTGCATGCAGAGAGACCGCATGGTTAGGATGCTTTTTGAATATTTCACCGGTCTATGATGTCTCAGGACCAGATGCAGTAAAACTACTGAATGACGTATGCGTAAATAGGGATTTTAGCAAGTTAAAGATTAGCGGTTCCCGACATGCATTAATGTGCAATGAGAAAGGACAGCTTATTGCTGATGGATTAATAACTAGAATCGATGATGAGACATTCCGTACTTATTGGTTGGCACCAGCGTTGCCATTTTATGTGGACACACTTGGAATGAATGTAAAAGGCCAGTGGATAACAGACGAGTATTTTTTCCAGATTGATGGACCAAAGTCTCTTCAAATACTCGAAAAAGCTACCCAGACAGATTTACACGACATTAAGTTCGCAGGCAAAAAGGACGTTAAGATCGCTGGTACAGATATGACTGTAGTGCGGCTCGGGATGTCGGGTTGCTTAGCTTATGAAGTTCATGGTGAAGAAAAAAATGCCGATTTGGTCTTTGACACCATCATGGAAGCAGGTAAGGAATTTGGTATTAAGCAGCAAGGCACGAATACATACTGCAGAAATCACACTCAGGGCGGCTATCCGAATCAATGGATTCATTTCTGGTATCCGTGGCTTTCTAGCGGAGATGCGCTTGCACAGTTCGTTACTAATGAACCACATATTGCTCCTCACCATAAAATCTACCCATTCTCAGGAAGTGCAAGTGATGATGTTCAGAATGCATTCGTGACACCGCATGACCTTGCGTGGGATTATCTAATTAGTTATGATCATGACTTTGTTGGTAAAGAAGCGCTACAGGAAATTGAAAAGAAAAGTCCGAGAAAGTGCGTAACTTTGGAGTGGAATGCGGCAGATGTTGGAGAGATTTTTGCCAGCCAGTTCATGGGTGCTGAGGTAGAGCCCTTAGACATAATTACAAAGGTAGGAGATGGAGCTGATGAACCGTTCATTATCAGCAAGGTATTATGTGAAGGGAGTGTTGTCGGTGTGGCTTCAGGCAGAACACATGACTTTTACCACCGTCGTATGATTTCTCTTGCGTTTATCAAATCAGAATTCGCTATAGAAGGAAAAGAACTCAAAATCCTTTGGGGAACGCCGGGTACACCTCAAAAGGAAATCCGGGCAATAGTGGCACAATTCCCTTATTACAATGAAGAATATAGAAATGAAACATTTGATGTAGAAAAAATTCCCCATCCAGTATTCAACGTTTGAGATTTTATTTAACAGGTCATGATCAAGAGATGGGCATGGTAAACACAATAAAGGACTGAGGCGCAACCTGGCACTGCCGGGAAAGTCGTGCTAATAGATGAGTCATAAAATAATGTGTTCAATTGATTTGAAAATTTTAGCGATAAATAGAGGTGAAATAATTGAAAGTAAAAGATATTCTAATTATGGGATTACCAGGTATTGTTATGGGGTTTATAATGAGTTTTATAATTTCTTATTTTGTAATTGGTATACCTGAAAATGAAATAGCAAATGCGATCAATAATGGGATAAGTGGATTAGTCAGCACCTTTTTGGGTGTTTTAATGACCTTTGTTGTGAATAAACAAAAGATAGCCAAGTGTTTTGCAGAAGTGAATGAGAAAAGCAAATAATAACTGTACAATTTAGCGATTTTAACATGGCAGAAAATTTAAAAACTGTAGATTAGATGGGCTTGTTGCATATTTATTTTGATGATCAATTTTATTTATATTTCCGCAGTTCCAATGGTGTTGGAAATTTTCAGTTTTGTGGTTATAACAGGTCAATTCTTCTTTATTGAACATAACTTTGGAATCGTGTCATGGAAATTAGTTACTGGTTTGCCATCGATACGATTCCGTTGATTATTATACAGCGGATTATTATGGAAAGGTGAAAAGGGCACCGGTATGACATCAGCTTCGTTTAACAGGTGGTTATGCAAAGGTTACTTATTTACCGAATGTGTTATTTGGTAAGTGTATCACTTTGTAGAGATACAAGGAGAGAAAAATGAAATTCAAAAGAAGGCTATTAAAAAAAATAATTATTGATCAATGTGCACCATTGTTTTTGATCACTTTGATGCTACTGGTTCTATTACTGGGAATATTTAACCCATCTAATAAAATCAACGAAACAATTAATTCTTTAATGGCTGTTATTTTCTTAATATTTTCTATTTCTGCAATCAGCGTATACTGTCTTTCAATGAAAAAATGGTATACCAAAATTGTCAATATGGCTGATATGTTGGGTAGAATTAACATATCAGAACAAAGCAGAGTTGGTAACGTTCTGGCAAGTGAGGGTGGTAATCCGTTGGATGAACTGATCTTACGAATCAAAATGGTTGAGCATCAGATTGAGTTCCATTATAAGATGGTTCATTCAATTTCGGAAGGAGATTTTTCACCTAAAAGCGAGTTGCTATCAGCTAACATTCCTTTTGATTTGGCATTATTGAGAATAAATGAGTGCTTAAGTGTATTAGAAGCTACAACTGAAGAAAATGTTCTATTAACCCAATGCGATAAGGGAGACAGAAAAATACCTGGTGTTATGGAACTTTCTGGAGGATTTCAAAGGGTCTTTATAAATCAGCAGCAAGCGCTAAAAAAAGCAACTGAACAAAAGGATTTTCTCGGGGCAATCCTTGATGCAATTCCATATGCTTTGATGGTTACAGACGATAATTACAAATACAAATATATCAATAAAGGCATGGCTGATTATTTTATTAGCAAAGGCGTCATTGAAACGCGTGAAATGGCAGTGGGTATGGATTGTAGTTTATCCGGCTCGAGCATGTGTGGGAATGAAAACTGTGCCAGAAAAATGTTGATTGAAAGAAGCATAAATACTGTAAACTTTGATGCAAGAGGAAAATATTATAAGCAAGATATTGCTTATTTACTTGATAAAAATGGGAAGCCCACTACGGATATCTTAGAGATGACACTAGATCAGACAGCTGTAATGAGTGTGAATGCTTACAATCAAACGGAAATAAAACGGCTTGTGGGGAACTTGGGTAATTTAGCAAGGGGAGAGCTAAATTTTGACTTGAATCTTGGTGAGCCGAATGAATTTACGCAGGAAGTCTATCAGCAATATGAAAGTATCAGAGAGATGATGCGACAGGTAGGAGCATCAGTTGGCGGTTTGATTGACAACACGACTTGGATGATTGAGGAAATAATGAAAGGGAATCTAAGTGCCTGCGCTGATGAAATAGGATTTGAAGGGGCGTGGAAAACGCTGATTATTGGTCTTAACGCAATTCTAAAACGGATAAAAGCACCTTTAGATGAAGTAATTACTGTGATGACAGCTGTTTCAGGCGGTAATCTGAACGTTATGGTCAAAGGCGATTACCAGGGCGACTTCGATAAGTTGAAACAATCAGTAAATCAGACCAATACTTATCTGAACTGGATCACGAAGCGAATAAAAGATATAACTGGCGAAATCAGTAACGGAAATTTGGCATTGGATACTATTGATAGTTTTGATGGTGATTTTTCTGAAATTTCCACTGCTCTAAATGATATTATTGAAACTCTGAATGAGCTGTTATCAGAAATCAACCATGCTGCTGAGCAGGTTTTATCAGGTGCCAGTCAGGTAGCCAGTGGTAGTCAGTCGCTTGCACAAGGTTCGACTGAGCAGGCCAGTGCTATTGAAGAATTGACTGCTGCGATTAGTGAAATTGCCAATCGGACTAAAACAAATGCGGATTCAGCAAATCAAGCACAGGTGTTATCAAAGAATGTCAAATTAGGTGCTGAAGCTGGTAATGGGCAAATGGCTACCATGCAACATGCTATGGAAAAAATCAATCAGTCATCCATCGATATTTCAAAGATCATAAAAGTGATCGATGATATCGCCTTTCAGACAAATATTCTGGCTTTAAATGCAGCTGTTGAGGCAGCCAGAGCTGGACAACATGGCAAAGGTTTTGCAGTGGTAGCGGAAGAAGTACGAACTTTGGCAGCACGTAGTTCGGATGCCGCAAAAGAGACAACATTTCTAATTGAAGGTACCATCAATAAGGTGAAAAATGGAACTGAGATTGCCAATCAAACTGCAATATCTCTTCATGAAATGGTAGATGGGATCGGTAAGATCTCCGAAATTAATGGTCGTATTGCTTCGGCATCAACTCAACAGGCCGTAGAAATTGCTCAGATCAACCAGGGCATTGAGCAGGTGTCACAGGTAGTCCATCAGAATTCAGCGACTGCTGAAGAAAGTGCAGCGGCCAGTGAAGAACTGTCCGGGCAAGCGGAAATGCTTAAAAATAAGCTATATCGATTTAAATTAAAGAATGGGAAGTGCTAATTTTTCATCGATATCACCAAACAGTTTTAGCTGTTATATGAAGAACAAATTGGTAGAGCGGCAGACTAAGCGTAAATGTTAAGAATGAAGATTAGCTCAACTTCAATTAAAACAAAAAACGACAATAAGTTGTTTAAATGCCATTA
Source organism: Acetobacterium sp. MES1 (assembly GCF_002237635.1). Lineage (NCBI taxonomy): Bacteria > Bacillati > Bacillota > Clostridia > Eubacteriales > Eubacteriaceae > Acetobacterium > Acetobacterium sp. MES1. The sequence goes on along the minus strand of NZ_MJUY01000020.1, from coordinate 4,995 downwards.
CGAAAGGCTTAGTTGGCAAACTGTAGATCTTTTAGTGGCATTTTCTCATTTGGAAAATAATACTTGAAGATAAAATATTTCAGAACATTTTGTCTTCTGAGTGAAACGAAAGGAATAATTATTGAAATGAATCATCTAAATCGCTGGATATATGCCAGCGTCGGAGTTGTTATTATGTTGTTGGCCGGTCTTGTTTATGCATGGACTGTTTTGCAGGCGCCAATCGCCATGATGTATAAAGAGTGGACAAAAAGCCAGCTATCAGTCACGTTTACAATTATCATGTTTTGTTTTTGCCTGGGCGGTTTCCTTGGTGGAGTAATGCAAAAAAAAACTGACACCGCGAGTCATTGTTTGGATTTCGGCCCTGCTGTTTCTGGCTGGTTTCAGTATTACCTCAGTTGCCGATTCACTGATTACCCTTTATTTGGGTTTTGGGGTATTGGCGGGCTTGGCTTTAGGACTAGTGTATAATGCAGTAATGAGTTCAGTAACGAGCTGGTTTCCTGATAAACAGGGATTTATTTCAGGGCTTCTGCTAATGGGATTTGGGATAAGCGGTTTTATTATTGGAAAAGTCTACACTGCGGTAACGCCAATGGATAGCAATGGCGGTTGGAGGACAACGTTTTTAGTATTTGGGTTTATTATTTTTGTCGTCATGGCTTTTGCCGGTTTTTTTATAGTAAAGAACGATAAACAATGGGATGTTGATGTAACAGAAAATGTTAAAGAATCTGAAAAAAGTTATGAGGAGATTTGTTCAAAAGAAATGGTAGTGCGCCCTTCATTCTGGTTATATCTTTTCTGGGCGACGTCGCTCTCAGCAGCGGGATTGGCCATCATTTCGCAGGGGGCACCGATGGCAATGGAAGCTTGTCCGGAAATCACAATGAGTACTGTAGCAACGGTTGTCGGTCTTATTTCGGTCTTTAATGGAGTGGGACGGATTGTATTCGGTACACTGTTCGATAAAATTGGACATTTTTTCACAATGGTTATTGGGAGTGTGATATTTATAATCGCGATAATATTGCTGATAACCGCATTAACAAGTCATATGATGGTATTACTGATCGTCGCTTATATCGTAACGGGGCTTGCTTACGGCTGCATAACCCCGACAGGATCGGCCTATGTTAATCGTTTTTATGGTTCAAAGAACTATCCGATCAATCTTTCCGTTGTGAATATGAATATGCTGGTTTCATCATTTGGATCGATGGCTGCGGGTATTGTATTTGATCTGACGCATTCGTGTGTCGCAATTCTTGAGATGGTTATTATTCTGGTTGTACTCGGTACAGTTGCATCATTTTTTATCCGGAAACCGAAAGAAGCGCATTTGCCAGTGATTCAATAGTTGTTTGATAAAGTTTTATAGGTATATGAAATATTTGTTGACGTTTTAATTAAATGATTAAATATGAAGGGTGTAAGCGTAAAAAGGTATCAATATGGTTGTACATCCCATAAGTGAAACAGTTAGTTAATGCCAGCAGATTTTGAAACAGTCAACAATTTTTTGTCAGAAAAACTATATATAATTGATTAAAGATTTTGAATAGCTATAACTTGAAACACAGTCTCTGAATGACCGCTTCCCGGACTGAATGGAGGTTAAGAAATCAGCAACATTCTTACGTATTTCAGAAACAGAATGATAGAATACATTATTAACGACCCGTTCCTTCAGCCACTTCCAGAGTCCCTCAATGAGATTCAGATTCGGGTTGTAAGGCGGTAGGAAAATCAGTTGGAGCCGGTCAGCATTCTCAGTAAGAAAGGGAATCAGCAGTTTTGCGTGATGGATACGTGCGTTGTCCAGAATCAGAACGGTCTTACCATCCGGATTCCTTGAAAGTAAATTTTCAAGGAATCCGAGGAAAACCGCTGCATCATAGGTTTCATGCTCCTTCGCAGTAAACTTCACCGGTTTCGTAGTTAAGATTTCCGACCAATTTTACACCGCGATGTTTCCCATAAGTCGGTACATACCGGTCCAAATATTTAATTATTATACTTTTTAGCGTAATAATACAATTTAGCGTAATTGACAATACCGCTAAATTGTATTATAATTTACGTTCTTAGACAAAATCGTACGTAAAATTTAATACAATCGAAGGCCACCTTGTGATGAGGTGGCTTTTTGTATTGTGGTAGAAATGGCTTTGCAAAGCGGTTTCATAGCAGATATGAATTCGATATAAATAAAATGGTTGAATGTCGAAAATAGTAAAGTTTGCCAAAGTGTAGAAAATATTTTTTACAGAGTAGGGGTGTGCAAAAGGGTGCATTTTTTAATAGGGGTGTGCATTTTAGGAATTGAAGAATGATGACGTATTTCCAAAAACGGGTGCGTTGAGACAGTTGTATTGATGTCACCGGTTTAGAAATATACTATTAAAAAGTGTTAAACAATTGGATTTCAAAGTGTTTAGAAAATTTAAGTTCTTGCTCTATTTTTTAAGGAAATATCCAAACATACCTTAACGCAGGGCCGAGTTAACGGGTTTAAAAAAGATAGGTTATGGATGAGTAGCTAAGATTTAGTAGTAACAGTTTGACTAGGTAATTGCATTAGTGGTTATAATGTGAAGAATGTATTGCATAACACAGAAGTAGGAGTAGATGCATTTTTGAAATTTTTGCACATGGCACTTAATCCATTAATCAGTAGACAATTATATAAAAAATCTGTATTATCAAGACAGATATTCTATATGTGGTTTCTATCAAAGGAAAATTTCTTAGAATATTACATAACCTTTGACGGTAAAAAGTACAAATTTCAGAGAAAATTTACCGTTCATATAAGCGTCAAGGTTGGATAGAACGCAAACGTCTAGAGGTGTTTGCAACATGGTACGTTAGCTAGATGTTTTTCTGAATGATGGTTTTGGTATTCACTACTAAAAGTGGTCTGTTGATGGGGCTGCTTTTCGTTCATATATTGACAAAATCACAGAAAGTAGTAAAATAGTATTATTGACAACGTTGTCATTGCGATTGTCAGGAGGATAAATATGTATGATGTCAACGAACTATTAGAACTTGCACTAAAGGAAATCGAAAATCTAAATTACAACGAGGTCTTTCTCTTGAAAGAATTGTTCAGAGGATATGAGTGGAATCGAATACCACGTAAGGATAGATTATTGCTTGGTACGCTGTTTCTTAACCACATCAATCGGTATGGCGGTAAGGTTCAACCGATTGAAAAAACTACTTCAGGACAGCAGAAGTATAAAATAAAAAAAGAGAACAAGAAATAAGCAGGTGGTGTGCAAATGGCATATTCATTGTCAAAAGACGAGTTTGAAACGGCTAAAAATGCAATTGAAAATATATTAACTCAAAAGGTGGAAAATATAGAGTTAACTGATGCAATTCCTCCCATAGATGAAATCGCTGACTCGAATAAAGTTTTCAAAGGTAAACTCTCAATTTTATTTGTAGATATGAGAAAATCAACAGATTTGACAGATGAAATTAAATCTAAAAAGATGGTAAAAGTCTATAGAGCTTTTATACGTTCTATTATCCAAGCAATAAGATACACTGGTGGATATAGTCGTCAATTTGCTGGAGATGGAATTATGGGTGTATTTCAAGACAGTATTGAGGATGATATAAAAACAACATCCTCTGAGAAGGCCTTAAATGCTGCTAGATACATATTGACTTTAATCGACTATTGTCTTAATCCTAAGATGAAGAAATATATGGATGGCCTCGGAGTTGCTTGCGGTATTGGCATTTGTACAGGAAACATTATGGTTACTAAGGTTGGTATGCGTGGAAAAGAGGCGGATGAAGCAACAGAAAATGAACTTGGCATTGTTTGGGTTGGTTCAACCACAAATTATGCGAGTCGCCTATGTTCCTTAGCTACTCCAAGAGAAATATTTATTGATGAAACGACGTTTAAAGAAATAGATAATGAACAGGATATTTGGACAAAAACAGAACGACTTAAAGGAACAAAAGCTTTTGAGGGGTATGTATCAAAGGATTATTATTTAGAATTACCTGACAATGTAAATGCAGAATTGGTTATCGGTGAAGATGAGAAAGATAATGGAACATCAGCTATTGAACAAATATTTGAGGAAACAAAAGCGGAGGCATTATCTTTAATTGATGATATTAGTAAAAAGTCAGCCGAATTGTCTATAGCACTTGCGAATATTAAAAAAAGAGAAGAAAATTTAGAAATGCGAGAGAATCAAACTAGTCAGAAGGAATCTCGCTTAAGCCAGAAAGAACAACAGTTGCAGGATATGCAGATAACACTTGAAGAGAAAGACAAGCGAAATCATATTAATGAATATAATCTTAATAGAGATTTTTTCGCTAAAGCATATCCGAGCGACCCCGCTATAAAACAGATTGGAAAAGATTTTTGGATCAAATTGATTAATGATATGTATTTGTATGGAAATCGTATAGAAAAAGAGAAAAAAGATGTGATTTTAGACCTGAATTATTATTTAATTGATATTTATTATGATTTGGATATGTATGAAGAAGCCTATGATGTTTTATGTGTATGTGCGCAATATGGGGAAAAGGTATTGTTCCGCAACTTTGAAGGGATTGTTAGAAAATCGGGACATTGGGCATCGTTAAAAGGAAAGTTGGAAACAAGAATATCTCAAAGCAATATATATGATTTTCAAGAAGCGTTAAACAAATTAAAAGATATGGGATATTAACTGTAAGGTGGTCGGACTATGAAAAACGAAAATAAACTAGAAAAAGATGATTTATATCAGATATTGGTGTTAATTGTCAAATTATAAGTGTCAAAACAGTCCTGATTTAATCAAATTATTCCGGCTAAGCCGAGCTTTTCAACTATGGTATAATGATTAATCATTAAGCACTTTAAGGAAGCCTAAGCCATGGTTCACCTGGAACACTTTTCTGAACACCCACTGGATTACATCAACGAATTCCACACCACGGAAAGAGTCCGCATTGACAGCT
>NZ_MJUY01000019.1:0-48396 GCF_002237635.1 Acetobacterium sp. MES1 | reverse complement strand
TTTCAGCGCATCCACGCAGACCGAGTTCCTTGTGTTCTTCATAGTACCGGACTGCATCCAGTTTGAATTGTTTATCATGTTGTTTTGCCATAATGAGATCCTCCTTCAGTACGATTCTTTTATCGTACCATGTTTTTATTAATTTTGGATTTTCTCATTTCGATTTGTACTATTTTTATTCTAGCACCACCGATAAATTTATTTGTAAATTTCTTGTTCAGATTTTTCATAAATCAAGCCTTCCTGTTTTGATAATCGTTTCCCTTACTAATTTTCAGGTGCTAGTGCATAACTATTTTCAAATGTGGTCGATATTTCGGTTGATTAAAGGTGACTTTAATTCAATAGTAACAAGCATTGCCAAGCTTGTCAAGCTGTGGCAAACAGTGTGACATGATTTTACTTTAAATGTATATCAGTTGATGTCGGATACCGTCCGCTTCAGCTACAACAATATTTCCCTCCGGATCGGTAGCATAAATAAGGTTACTAAATCGTTGTTGGTATGCGTAAATTTAATCTTTATGCTCTTGGCTTTAGGAGAGGTGTTCGATCAGCTGAATTTTCAGACTATGGGGGTCGGTGATAAAGAAAAAGCGGATATGCGGGGCAAGTTGAAACGCTCCCAGATCGACTTCAAATTCCGAAACGCCGTTGACATCGTAGAGGAATCGGCTCGCCTGTTAGGGGGGCTCAATTCCGGGGATGATTTTTTTGACCTGATTAAATTCCGTGACCGACATCGGCTGCGGAGGCGAGCGTGATTGTTCTGTTCGCAGATCAGTTAAAAATTGGTCCAGAGGGCTTCGTTAGTTTTGCTGTCCTTTGCCGCTGGCAAACCCTTCGGCAGCTCCCCCGGGACAGCCGGGACTTTCCCTTGGAACTGCAATTTGTCCATAACGGGGTGACTTTTTGTCAGCTTAAATCGGCCCAGTACCTGGCCGCCCTGGCGCCGGAGCAGCTGCCCCTGCCAATAACGACAAAAAAACCGGAACCGAACTGAAATCATTTCAGCGGTTCCGGGTTTTGATTAATAGTTTAAATGCTGTATTAAAAAAATGAAGGGTAGAGAAAAAGTCAGGAGATTATTTCTTGAAATAATCCAATCGTTCCTGCACCTTTTCCATGGTTTCCTGGAATTTTTTCTGTTTCTCCCGTTCAGCTTCAACCACCTTTTCCGGGGCTTTATCGGTAAAGCCTTTGTTGGCCAGTTTCTGGGTGACCCGGTCAATTTCCTGCTGGAGCTTCTTTTTCTCGGCTTCCAGTCGGGCAATTTCTTTTTCCTTGTCGACCAGCTCGTCGAGGTTGATATAAATTTCTAAATCCTCCACCACGGCCGAGACATAGTTTTCCTGAATGTCGGCTTTGGTAATTGGCAGAATCGTCGATACTGAGGCCAGCTTCTGGAAATAGTGCAGGGAGTCGGCCATCAATGTCAAGTGCTCGGGATTATCACAAATCAGGAATAACTGGGTCTTCTTGGAATTGGGCACATCCATTTCTGCGCGGATGTTCCGGATGCTGCGGATCGCTTCCATCAGGAACTCGACCTGTTTTTCATCCTCCGGAAAGACCAGGGTGTCATCAAAGTGCGGCCACTGAGCCACCATAATATCGCCGGTACTGCCCGGCAGATAGCCGTTGATTTCTTCGGTGATAAACGGGGTAAAGGGATGGAGCAGTCGCAAAATGGTGTCCAGTACCACCCGCAGGGTATACTGGGCGGCGACCTTGGTTGTTTCTTCCTCGCCGTAGAGCCGTGGTTTTACCAGCTCGATATACCAGTCGCAGTATTCGCTCCAGGCAAAATCATAGATCTTGGAAGCGGCAATCCCCAGTTCGTACTTGGTCATGTTGTGGTTGACTTCGGCCACGATGGTATTCATCCGGGACAGAATCCATTTGTCGGTGTTTTCCAGATGAGCGATGGCCGTTTCTTTTTTGTCCATGATATTGTCATCCAGATTCATCAGCACAAAGCGGGCGGCGTTCCAGATCTTGTTTAGGAAATTCCGGCTGGACTCGACTTTTTCATCCTGCCAGCGGATATCATTACCGGCCGAGTTTCCGGTGATGATGGTAAAGCGCAGCGCATCGGCGCTGTAGGTCTCAATCAGTTCCAGCGGATCGATGCCGTTACCGAGAGATTTACTCATTTTGCGGCCTTGAGAATCCCGCACCAGACCGTGGATATAGACATCTTTAAAGGGGGTTTCGCCCATTTCGAAGAGGCCCATAAAAATCATCCGGGCAACCCAGAAGAAGATAATATCATAACCGGTAACCAGCACCGAGGTGGGATAGAATTTCTTCAAGTCCTCGCTGTTTTCCGGCCAGCCCAGGGTTGAGAACGGCCACAGGCCCGAACTGAACCAGGTATCCAGAACATCTTCATCCTGGGTGAGGTGGGTGCTGCCGCATTTAGGACAATGGTCAGGAGCCGTCTTGGCAACCACCATCTCCCCACAATCGTTGCAATAATAGGCCGGAATTCGATGTCCCCACCACAATTGCCGTGAAATACACCAGTCCCGGATGTTTTCCAACCAATTGTAATAAATTTTGCTGAAACGGTCGGGGATAAAATCAGTTTTGTGCTGACGCACGGCATCCAGGGCCGGGCCAGCCAGTGGTTCCATTTTAACAAACCATTGTTCCGAGGTCATGGTTTCCACGGTGGTGGAGCAGCGGTAGCATTCGCCGACGTTATGCTGGTGGTCTTCGATTTTCTCGAGCAGCCCCAGCGCTTCCAGATCTTTGACCACGGCTTTACGGCAGTCATAGCGATCCATACCGGCATATTTTCCGGCCAGTTCATTCATCGTACCGTCATCATTGAGTACCCGGATCTGTTCCAGATTGTGGCGCAGGCCGACCTCGTAGTCATTGGGGTCGTGGGCTGGCGTCATTTTAACCACCCCGGTACCAAAGCTCATATCGACATAGTCATCAGCAACAATGATAATTTCTTTATCAAGCAGGGGCAGCATCACGGTTTCGCCGATTAAGTGCTGATAACGCTCGTCTTCGGGGTGAACGGCTACGCCGCTGTCCCCCAGCATTGTTTCCGGCCGGGTGGTGGCCACCACCAGATAGCCGTCGCCATCGGTCAGCGGGTAACGGATGTGCCAGAGATTGCCCTGGTGTTCGGCGTATTCCACTTCGGCTTCAGACAGGGCCGTTTTACAGGTGGTACACCAGTTGATAATGCGGCTGCCCTTATAGATCAGGCCTTTTTCATACAGATTGACAAAGGCTTCGTTAACGGCCTGGCTGCAGCCTTCGTCCATGGTAAAGCGTTCCCGGCTCCAGTCACAGGAGGCCCCCAGTTTTTTGAGCTGATCGGTGATCCGGGTTTTGTAGGTCAGGGCCCAGTCCCAGGCGCGTTCCAGATAGGCTTCCCGGCCAATCTCCTGCTTGGTTTTGCCTTCTTTTTCCCGGAGTTTATCAACCACTTTAACCTCGGTGGCAATTGAGGCATGGTCGGTTCCCGGCAGCCACAGGGCGGCATAGCCATCCATCCGTTTGTAGCGGGTCAGGACATCCTGGAGGGTGCCGTCAAAGGCGTGGCCCATATGCAGCTGACCGGTGATGTTAGGCGGCGGCATCACAATCGTAAAGGGTTTGCCATCGGGATTGACTTCCGGTTTAAAATAACCCTTTTGCTGCCAACTGGCATAGGTTTTATCTTCTACTTCTTTGGGATCATAGGTTTTTGACATTTCTTTCTTCATATATGCACCTGCTATTCTTATTGGTCGTTAGGCAATTGCCAAGGTTTTGTGAGTTTCGCTGTTTTCGCACTTGCCAACTATTGGTCTTTTATTTCCTTAATTTTGTAGGGGTCAAAGAGGGCCGGTTGGGGTTCTGGTAAGGCTTTTTTCTCGATATAACCGGCAATCAGACGGTGACACAGTTCGATGGTTTTGGTCATCGAGCGTTTCTGGGCCTCCTCGGACATATTCTCTGACATACGTTTGATGATGTATTTATTTTCAAACAAAAAATCAACCATTGAGGTTAAATCTTTGATCTTGTCCACTTTGATGGCCATTCCCCCATCCACCAGGTAATCAGCGTTTTCTTCTTCCTGGCCGGGATAGTAAAAGGGTATGATCATGGGAATGTTTTTAACTATCGCTTCGGTGGTGGTCAGGCCCCCGGGCTTGGTTATGATAGCATCAGACTGATCCATCAGTTCGGAGACGTTATTGACAAAACCGTGGATCTCGACAAGCTTATCGTCGGTTTTTTCCCGGGCATAATGGGCCCTGATTTCTTTTTCGATTTTGCTGTTATTGCCGCAGACCACAATAATGCGGATTTTTTCCTTAACCTTCATCAGCGAGGTAAAGGCTTTTTCCATCTGTTTACTGCCCAGACTGCCGCCCATCAGCAGGATTGTCCCGGCCACATCAACCAGTTCCTGACGCTGCAGATGGTTGTTTTGTAAAAAAGTCTGGCGGATGGGAATCCCGTAGGGATAGATAATGTTGGCGGCTACCCCTTTTTCGACCATGGTCTCTTTGGTGTACTCACTGCCGACAATATAGGCGTCAATCATTTTTTTAAGATAAAGGGTATGAATTTTATAGTCAGTGACAATCGACAGCACCGGGACATCAAAGGCATGGTGCTCTTTCAGGGTACCGAGCACGTTGGTCACAAAGGGATGGGTGGTGATGATCAGATCGGGGTGACCGGACTTGATCAGGGGCACGATATCGGGGTTCATCACCCGGGTCAGCACCTGAAAAATACCCTGCTGAAAGCGGTTCATGTTATTGAACTGATTGTACATCTGCTCGTAGAGCTTGGGTACATTCACCACCATCTGCTGATAGCCTTTGGTAATCAGGCGGTCCAGGGTGACGTTGGTTTCTTTAAAGGCATCATAAACTTCGGTTTGATAGCCGGCTTCATCCAGAGATTCCTTTAAGGACTGGGCGGCCAGATTGTGGCCAGCACCGGTTGACGCTGTAAAAATAAATACCTTTGACATGGCGGGCCTTAGTCTTCGAATTCTTTGGTAAACTTGTAATTAACCCGCATCAGTTTGCCGCCCATGGCTTCTTCTTTGCGTTTTTCAACCACATAGATGCCACCAAAAACCATTAACATTCCGGCCATGACAGCCGAAAATCCCACTAATATTTTCTTTAACATAAGAAACCTCCGTATTATTTTTTTATGTGCTGACAATTACGAAAGTACCGTGAGCTTCGCTGCCAGTTTTGCACGAAACATTTTTTACACTGTACGGCGGACAGGCTATCGCCTGTTCGCCTACACGTTACAAAAATGTCTGTGAAAACTGACATCAAAGCACTTTTGTTCGGTGCTAGTCTTTCCCAATTACCGGCCAGTTTCATTTTTATTACTGTTGTGAATCACTTAAAAAAATCGTTCCGATTTCTTCGCCGTCAAGAATCTCATAGAGCACCTTGACGTCTTCACCGGAAGCGATAATCATATCAATGCCGCAGTCGGTGGCGTATTTGGCAGCACCCAGCTTGGTGATCATGCCGCCGGTGCCAAGACAGGAAGCAGTGTTGCCGGCACTTTTCATCAGCTCGTTATCAATTTTCTCCACCGTCTGGATCAGCCGGGCGTCTTTATTAACAGCGGGGTTGTCATCGTAGAGACCATCCACATCCGAAAGGATGATTAAAAGATCGGCATCGACCAGGTCGGCAGTCATCGCCGAGAGGATATCATTGTCGCCAAAGCATTCCTCCTGAATCTCATCGGTGGCAATGCAGTCATTTTCATTGACAATCGGGATGATCCCCCCGGCAATCAGGGCCTGGAAGGTGTTCATGGCGTTGTTGCGCTTAATGGCATGTTTAAAGACATCCTTGGTCAGAAGAATCTGGCCAACGGTCTGATGGTATTCATCAAAGAATTTATGATAAACCCGCATCAGAAGCCCCTGGCCCACCGAGGCGGCGGCCTGTTTTTCTTTTAGAGTTTTGGGGCGTTCGGTCAGCTTCATCCGGTTCATCCCGGCGCCGATGGCGCCGGAGGAAACCAGCACCATTTTTTTGCCGCTGTTTTCCAGATCCGTCAGCACCCGGGCCAGAATCTCAAGTTTTCGCAGATCCAGGGTGCCATTTTGGTGGGTCACCGAGGTGGTGCCCATTTTTACTACAATGGTGGTGGCGTTTTTTATCTTTTCTCGCATCTTAATCTCCTAGCTTGGTTCCAGTCGGCCATTTAAAAAATATAAACCATATTGCTGAAGGTCCAGTTTCCACAAACACTTTCGTAACGTGTAGGCGAACAGGTGACAGCCTGTCCGCCGTACAGTGTAGAAAGTGTTTCGTGGGAAACTGGGCAATCAGCTTACGGCACTTTAGTAATGGTCTTGTGTATCCTAGTTAATTATTATATCAAACAATGCGAAAACCGCAACGCTTTTTTAGCTGCAGCCGGTGGTGGTGCCACAATCGAGACAGAGCTTGCAGGTGCCGTTTTGCATCATCCGGTCACTGCCGCAGTGGCTGCAGGTTTCACCATAGAGCACTTCCCCACCGCCATCCTTGTTATAGTCGGGTGTGGCTTCACCGGTGCTGACACTGCGAACCAGGTTTTGTTTGTTCATCAGGGTAAAGTTCTTGGGCTTAACCTGACAATTGGAAAAGTCGCCATGCTCAATATCAATGACCTTACTGATCAGATCCGAAATCGACGAGGCAAACTTGATATAGGGGTGCCGGGAGACAAAGCCCGAGGGCTCATATTTCTGGCCCCGCAGCATTTTAGAGATCTGATCCGGCGGGATGTGGTACTGCAACATGTTGGAGATCGACTTGGACAGCGAGGCCAACAGCCCCTTAACCACGGTCCCCTCTTTATCGGTTGAGACAAAGATCTCGGCGATGCCGCCGTCTTCATAAAAACCAATGGTGATATAGAGTTCAATGTCGCCAATTTTGGCAGCATGGGTACGACTCAGCCGCATCCCTTCCGGCCGAACCCGGTTTAAGGCCTTGCTGGTGCCTTCCTTGACCAGGGCCAGGAGTTCGGCGTAGCTGTAGTCATCAACGCTGCGATCGACATCCTCGGCCATGCCGGAGCTCAGCGGCTGGGAGGCTTTGCAGGCATCCCGGTAAATGGCAATCGCCTTGGTGCCGGTGCGGTAGGCCAGCAGATGGATGTTTTCAACATCGGCCACGGTGGCATCATGGGGCAGGTTGACAGTTTTTGAAACCGAGCCGCTGATCATCGGGGTAATGGCTGACACCATCAACACGTGACCCATCGGGGAAATGGTATTGGCGGTGTCAAAAATCGGCAGATGCTCGGGCTTAAGATGGGGCGCACCGGCCACTCCCTCATGGAGAAAATAGCCCTTGGCATCTTTTTCCAGGATATAGGTGAGGATATCCCCCACTTCCTTTTCGCTGTAACCGAGGTTGTAAAGCGCCTGCTCCAGCACCGGATTGACAATTTCCATGGAGCCGCCGCCGATTAATTTTTTAAAGACGACGTGGTTATAAAAGGGTTCCACCGAGGTGGCACCGCAATCCATCGCAAAGGAGATCGTCCCGGTGGGGGCAATCACCGATACCTGGGCGTTGCGGTAGCCATGGGTCGCCCCGGCTTCTTCCGCCAATTTCCAGGCGTTTTTGAGCTGGCTGCTGATTTCCTTAAAGCCCATTTTCTGAAGCAGCTTGTGGTTTATTTTAATCGGTTCATAGTGCAGTTCTTCATAGTCGTCGGTCCGGGCGCCAGCCACACGGCTGTGGTTGCGGATGACCCGCCCCATATAGGGTTTGTTGATTTCATATTTGGGGAAGGCGCCAATTTTACCGGCCATCAGCGCCGACACATGGTAGGAGGTTCCAGTCATGATCCCGGTGATCCCGGCGATCAGGTTACGGCTTTCGGCTGAGTCATAGGGGTAGCCCAGGGCCAGCAGCAGGGAGGCGGCGTTGGCAATGCCCAGACCGGTGGTCCGAAACAGATAGGATTTGCGGGCCACATCTGGGGTCGGAAACTGGCCATGATAGATGGAGCCTTCCAGGGCACATTGAATCAGCCCGACTAGATGAATAAAGGGCTCGATCTCAAAACTGTTGTCTTCGGGATTGTAAAATTTATAGACATTGATGGACGCCAGATTACAGGCCGTATCATCTAAGAAAGCATACTCCGAACAGGGATTGGTGGCATTGATGCGGTTTATTTTAGCCGTCAGGTCACCATCTTCACCACCCGGACAGGTATGCCAGGCATTGAAAATATCGTCAAACTGAATCCCCGGATCGGCACATTCCCAGGCAGCCTGATTAAGATGCTGCCATAATTCCTGAACCGGTACCTCCCGGTCAACCCGGTCATCGACCCGGCCCCGCAGTTTCATTTTATGGTCGGGTTCACTTTTTAAGTTTAAGACCGCTTGCATGAATTCGGCATTGAGCCGCACCGAGTTGTTGCTGTTCTGGCCGCTGACCGTCTGGTAGGCTTCGCCGTCCATCGAAATATCATAGCCCATTTTGCCCAGGGCCCGGACTTTTGCTTCTTCCTTGACTTTCCAGTTGATAAAGGTATCAATTTCAGGATGATCGATATCGACAATCACCATCTTGGCCGCCCGGCGGGTGGTACCCCCGGATTTAATGGCCCCGGCATTGCGATCCAGCCCCTGCAAAAAACTCATCATCCCCGAGGACTGGCCGCCGCTGGTCAGGCCTTCATTGGCTGCCCGCAGGTTGGAGAAATTGGTACCAACGCCGGAGCCGCCCTTAAACAGCTTGGTTTCACTGACATAATGCTCGGAAATGGAATGGTCGCCCAGCAGCCGATCCTGAATCGAGAGGATAAAGCAGGCACTGGCCTGGGTGCGGCTGTAGCGGTCTACTGATTCCAACACCTGGCCGCTTTCTTCATCGTAGTAATAAAGATCATCCTTGGAACCGGCAATGTCATAGCTGCGTTTGAGGCCGGTGTTAAACCATTGCGGCGAGTTGGGGGCCCACATCTGCATCAGGAAGGCATAGACCAGCTCGTCATAATAGATCTGCCACTGCTCATCATTATCAATCAGGCCTTCGGCCCGGATGGCGTCGGTCCAGAAGCCGACCAGCCGGTCTGCAATTTCCCGCATGCTGTGCTCGTAGCCATAGCCGTTGGGCACCCCTTTGCGGCGGAAATATTTGGTGGCAATAATGTTACAGGCATTTTGCGAGTAATGCTCGGGGAATTCCAGATCGGTCATTTCATAAATAATTTCCCCGGTCTGATAGTTTTTTAAGATCACGTCAACGGTCTGCCACGAAAACAGATCATAGACGGTTTTATCGGAATCTTCCAGTTCTTTGGTAAAGACCCGCGTAAACAGCTGATTTATTTGATTCAATTTCTTCGTCCTCCTTGTAGATAAAACATACGGCAATTGCCAAAGTGCCGTGAGCTTCGCTGCCAGTTTTGCACCAAACAATTTTTACACTGTACGGCGTACAGTCTGTCGACTGTTCGCCTACACGTTACAAAATCGTTTGTGAAAACTGACATCAAAGCAATTATTGTTCGACATGATCGCATCAATGTAAAAGTGTTTATCATACACCATCTTGCGATGCATCTCTAATTATAAACATATATATAGTGCCCGACAATGTATTTTTATGTTTTTCGCCAATAATTTACCCGCCTGGCCGGGCGCAAATAAAAAGGCTCATGCTTGAGCCTTGTAAGTTATTGATAAAATACCGTACCGACCAATTGTTAATCTGTTGTACGCTGCGGAATCGGACAGGCGATGCCGTGTCCGCTCCGATGCGTACAACATGATCTAACAATTGTCGGTACTGGGTTAGCTTTTTTGACAGTATGAAGGGCCCATGCTTGAGCCTTAAGTATATTAATTTTTCATCTTAACTTTTTGACCCAGCTTGCTTTCTTTGCCCTGGATGATCCGGCCGATGTTTTTGCGGTGCTGATAGATACTAAAGAGGCAGAGCACAAAGGCGAAAACAATTTCGGCCACCGAGCGGCCAAAGAGCAGGGTAAAAATTGGCAGCATGGTCATCCCCACCATTGAGGTCAGGGATACCATTTTCCAGATGGCCAGCACAATCAGACCGATCATAATGGCAATGACGGCGACTTCCCAGTCATAGACCAGAAATACCCCCAGCGAAGTGGCAGTACCCTTACCGCCCCGAAACTGCAGAAAGACGGGCCAGTTATGGCCGGCCACAACGGCGATGCCGCCTAAAACCAGAAACACCTCATCAACATTCAGGGCATAGCGACCGACCAGAATCACCAGAGTGCCCTTTAAGGCGTCTAGCAGAAACACCGGAATGGCGACGTTCTTCCCCATGACACGGAGCACGTTGGTGGTGCCGGCATTGCCGCTGCCGTAGTTGCGGACATCTTCATTCTTTAAAAACTTCACCAGAATATAGGCAAAATTTAAGTTTCCAATTAAATAAGCCGCCACAACAAAAACAATTCCAATAATAATCGACATATCACTACTCCTTTAACTGATTAATTTTAGTTGTTCTGAGTTGTTCAATGAGCGTTCCCAGCTTTTCGAGCACTGTATCAAAATTTTCCCGCTGATGAGGAAAATTGCAGGCACTACAGTTTTTTATACCCTTTTTCGTGTAGGTAAAACTGCCACCGCAATTTTCTGCCAGGGCATAGAGCGGACAATAACAGAACAGACAATTAAAATCGTCCAAGCAATCAACCGGATGGCAGGGAAAGTACTCACAGGCGGTATGCTGAAAAAATTTAAAATTTGAATCGTCCTTTTTCATGGTCAGACAGCGTCCATTCCGGCCTTAAGGGCTTTGACGTTGAGTTCCTTAAACTGCGGTTTGACATTTTCGGCAATGATGGCTTCCCAATCAATGTCGGTGAGGCCCATCGATTTAATAATTGAACCCAGCAGAATCACGTTCATGACCTTGGGGTTCCCCAATTCTTCGGCCATTTTGGTGGCGGCCATCACCCGCAGATTGACCTTACTCTTTATTTCGTCCAGAATATTTTCCGGATAGGTGGTGGCTCCGATAATTACCGACAGCGGGAAAATTTCGGTGTCGTTGACAATCATTTTGCCGGTCGGTTTTAAGTATTCCAGAGACCGCAGTCCTTCCATCTTTTCAAAGGCCACAACAATATCGGCCGAGCCGATTTCAATTACCGGCGACTGGACATCGTCACCGTAACGTACCAGCGATGAAACCGATCCGCCCCGCTGACTCATGCCGTGGATTTCGCTCATTTTGACGTCATAACCAGCGGCCATTAAGCCGGTGGTCAAAAGCTTGGCTGCCAGAATGGTGCCCTGACCACCGACGCCAACGAGTACAATATTTTTAGTCTCCATTATCTTACCTCCACAGTAATGGCCTGTTTGGGACAGATCTGGGCACAAACTCCACAGCCAACACAGGTTTCTTTAAGAATGCCGGATTTTTTATTAGTCAAGTCAAAAGCCAGGGCCGGACAACCGGACTTCAGGCATTTTTTACAGCCGATACAGGTATCAAGGTCAACGGTAGCCACCATTTTAAAAGCGGTGGGGAATTCGGTCTGATCCTGGGCCGAGAATTTTTTAAGCACACAGGGCCAACGGGTAATAATGACCGCCGGGCCATCAACATTGAGTCCCCATTCAATGGCTTCCTGCACAATTTTTAAATTATTGGGATCGACCGAAATCAGGTTTTTAACGCCGCAGGCTTTGACCATCGCTTCGATGTCAATGATTGGGGCGTCATCGCCTTTTAAGTCATAGCCGGTGCCGGGATTCTGCTGATGGCCGGTCATCCCGGTAATGCGGTTGTCGAGAATAATCGTTAAGGTATTACTTTTGTTATAGGTCACATCCATCAGACTGGTGATGCCGGAGTGGAAAAAGGTCGAGTCGCCAAGAATCGAAACCACTTTTTTGGAGTGATCGCCCTTGATGTCAAAGGCTTTCTGGACGCCATGGCCACCACTGATACTGGCCCCCATGCAGATCATCGCATCGGTGGCATTATAGGGTGGCATTAACCCCAACGAATAACAGCCGATATCACTAAAGATCATCAGATCCTTGCGGCGACCCAGCTCGTAGAACACCCCACGGTGGGGACATCCGGCGCAGAGGGCTGGCGGTCGGGGCAGCACCATCTCAGGATTGGGCTGGATCACCTGGGGTACTTCCCCAAGCAGTGCCTGACGGATACGATCCGGGGTCAGCTCACCCATGGTTGGCAGTTTTTCTTTGCCGACACAATTAATTCCGGCCGCTTTGATTTCCTTCTCCATAATCGGATCATTTTCTTCAAAGATATAGACGGTTTTCTTGCCCTTGGCAAACTCGGCAATTTTTTCCATCGGCAGTGGATAGCTAAAGCCGATCTTTAAATAGGAAACACTGTTGCCAAACACTTCCTTGGCATAGCGGTAGGCCACGCCTGAACCGATAATGCCAATCTCTGCCCCATTATCTTCAATGTAATTAAAGGGCGTGGTGTTGGAATACTCTTCCAGGCGGGCAAAATTATCGGCCAGTTTAACCTGCATGCCCCGAGCAAAAGCCGGTAGCGGACAGTATTTGCGGATATCTTTTTCGTAGGGTTTATCGGCTACTTCAAGCCGGTCACTGCAGGAAACAATTGATTTGGAGTGACAGACCCGGGTGGTCATCCGGAACAGCACCGGCAAGTCGTAGTCTTCGCTGATGGCGTAGGCTTCCTTAATCATATCCTTGGCTTCCTGGCTGTCGGAAGGTTCAAACATGCAGACCTTGGCATGACGGGCATAGTTGCGGTTGTCCTGTTCGTTCTGGGACGAATGCATCCCCGGTTCATCAGCGGTAACCAGCACAGCTCCGGCGTTAACTCCCAGATATGCCAGAGTAAAGAGCGGATCGGTGGCGACATTGACGCCGACGTGTTTCATGGCACAGAGGCTGCGGACGCCGCCGATGGCCGCACCGGCAGCCGCTTCCAGGGCCACCTTTTCATTGGGTGCCCACTCCGAGACAATCTCCGGATAGGTAGCGACGTTTTCTAGAATTTCAGTACTGGGTGTTCCTGGATAGGCAGTGGCAAACTTGACCCCCGCCTCCCAGGCCCCTCGGGCGATGGCTTCATTTCCTGTCAGTAATAGCTTCATTTAATGCTCCTCTCGTAATTGGTGACAATTATCCATTCGCTGGGCCAAAAAAGCCCCGAGAATGATTGAATTTAATTTGTTTTCAAACGAATCGGATCGGGAGGTCAAAATAATCGGAACACAGGCTCCCATCACAATCCCACCCAATTGTGCCTGACCCAGATGGGTCATGACCTTCATGACGGCGTTACCGGTTTCAATGTTGGGCATGACAATGACGTCAACATCACCAGCTACCGCCGATTCATAGCCCTTAATCCGGGCCGCTGTTTTAGAGATCAGCAGATCCATGGCAATCGGGCCCTCCACCAGCACATCCTGGCCGAAATAATTGGCCTCGCCCAGTTGCTTCAGGGCTGCCCCATCCACCGTCGCTGGCATTTTGGGATTGACCTTTTCCTTGGCCGCCAGGCAGCCGACTTTAATCGGGTTAAGTCCCAGCAAGCGTGAAAAATCCACGGCATTACTGATAACTCCTTTTTTCTTTTCCAGATCCGGATCGATGATCATCCCACCATCGGACAGGATCAGAAATTTGTGATAGCTGGCCATCCGAACCATCATAATGCTGCTAAGCAGGCGGCCAATCAACAGGCCGTTGGTCTTATGGATGACGGCTTTTAAAAAGATAGAGGTATCGACCAGGCCTTTCATAATAAAATTAGCCTGGCCCTGACGAACCAGAGCCACGGCCTGTTCACAGGCCGTGGCCAGATCGTCACAATCAATAATTGTCATCCTGCTTAGATCAATTTTTTGGGCACTGCTGATGGCCTCAATCCGGCTGCGACTGCCAACCAGAATGATGTGCTCCAGATACAATCCGTTGGCGGCTGATAGAGCCCGCAGCAGCTCACTTTCAGCCGCCGCTGCCACCACCAGGGTACCTTTGGAGCCACTCTGAACCGCCTGACCAATCTCTTCAAAAGTATTGTACATCTTAACCTCATTTAATTCATCTGTAATATTATACACTAATTTAAACCCATAATAAAGACACAATTTTGTTACAATTACCCCGTTGCCAAAACAAAGATCTTGCATGTAAAAACAGGCAGGTTCCGGGTTGCGACAGGGTCACATAAAAAAAGTCTTCCTGATCTATTCTAGCACAGAAGCGATCAGAAAGACGATTAAATTTCGGGGATATTTTTGCCTTATGCGCCCCATGTTAAAGGAAATTATTGGCGCTTATTCAGTGGTTCGTAATCCCGGCGTTCGCTGACGTGCATGTAGGCCGGACGGATAATCTTTCCGGCATTGATCAGCTCTTCCAAACGGTGAGCACTCCAACCAGCAATTCGGGCAATCGCAAAAATCGGCGTAAACAGTTCCAGAGGCAGGCCCAGCATGCTGTAAACAAAGCCGCTGTAAAAGTCGACATTGGCACTGACACCCTTGTAGATTTTACGTTCTTCACCGATGACTTCCGGCGCCAGTCGTTCCACCATCGAATACAGTTCAAACTCATCGTGGAGGCCCTTTTCTTCAGAGAGGCTTTTGACAAACCCTTTAAAGACATTGGCCCGGGGATCCGATACCGAATAGATGGCGTGACCCATCCCGTAGATCAATCCAGCATTGTCGAAGGCCCGTTTATTAAGCAGATCCACCAGATACTGGCGCACCTGTTTTTCATCGGTCCAATCATCCAGAGTTTTTTTCATGTCTTCAAACATTTCCACCACTTTAATATTTGCTCCACCATGTTTGGGGCCTTTTAACGAACCCAGTGACGCCGCAATGACTGAGTAGGTGTCAGTGCCCGAAGACGACACCACATGGGTGGTAAAGGTCGAGTTGTTACCGCCACCGTGTTCGGCATGAAGCACCAGGGCGATATCCAGAATCCGGGCTTCCAGCTCAGTATACCGGCTGTCCGGCCGTAAAATGTAGAGAATATTTTCGGCCGTTGACAGATGCGGTTGCGGTTGGTGAATAAACAGACTCTGGTCATCGTGATAATGTTTATAGGTCTGGTAACCATAGACTGCCAACAGCGGAAACAGAGCGATTAACTCCAGAGATTGCCGCAGTACATTGGGAATCGAGACATCGCTGGCTTTGTCATCATAGGAAAACAGGGTCAGAACACTACGGGCCAGAGTGTTCATCATATCAGAGCTGGGGGCCTTCATAATAATATCCCGTACAAAGCTGGTGGGCAGGCTGCGATAGTTTCCCAGCACGGTGGTAAAGCGTTCCAGCTCGTCTGAATTGGGTTGACTGCCAAACAGCAGCAGATAAACCACTTCTTCAAAACCGAACCGTTTTTCTTTGACAAAGCCGTCAACCATGGCTTCAACGTCGACACCCCGATAGAAGAGTTTTCCTTCGGTTCCGATTTTTTTGCCGTCTTCAAAGATATAAGCCTGGATTTCCGAGATTTCGGTCAGTCCGGTTAAGACCCCGTTACCGTCTAAATCCCGGAGACCCCGGTTGACCTTGAATTTTTTATATAACTCTGGCTCAATGGTGCTATTTTTTACGCATAATTCACTATACTCTATAATTTCAGGGGTAATTTCCGAAAACACACGATTCATCATCAATCTCCTCTATCTTTCTTATTTTTTGCCATTACAAAATTGCGGGGCCTGACAGGCCGTTTATGCATTTCGCAATCGCCCGACTTAATGTTAGCTTATTATACCTTAAAAGCTCAATGAGATAAAGTTAATTTATTATTTTTTTATGCTTTTTTGAAAGACATTCTTATACAATATCTTTTTAGTCTTTTATTTTCCGTAAATGATGGGAAAATTATTATAAATTTGAAAGTTTGTATTTAATTCTTTCATTATTAAATAATTTCGGAATTTTAAACCGAATCGTTTCTTACCCCAAAAGCCGCCGCAATTTTTGAGATAAAAAAAAACTCCGATTCATCGAATCGAAGTTTATCCTTTATTTTTGGCAGGGGCAGAAGGATTTGAACCCTCGGCACGTGGTTTTGGAGACCACTGCTCTACCAACTGAGCTATACCCCTACAACAGCAACTACTATATTATAAGTGCTGCTGATGTGTTTGTCAATATCTTTATAAACTTTTTATTCTATACTTTTAAATCAATCTTGCTGAGAGTGAGCAGATCCTGATTGGCCTCAAGCACCGGAGCCACTTCTTCGCTGATAAAATCATCGACCTGTTGGGGCGCCCGACCAACATAGAGGCTGGGGTCCATTAAGGCATCGACATCCTCGGTTTTTAAGTTGAAGGCAGGATCTTTAAGGATTCGTTCAATCAGGTCATTGGGTTTCCCTTCCACCTTCACAGTATGGCCAGCTTCCATCGACAACACCCGGATTTTTTCGTGGAGATCCTGACGATCACCACCCCGCTTGACCCCTTCCATAATAATGTTCTCGGTGACCATAAAGGGCAGCTCGGCATCGATATGCTGGCGCACCACCTTGGGGTATACCACCAAGTTTTCCGAAACATTCATGGCAATCATCAGAATGGCATCGGTAGCCAGAAAGCCTTCGGGAATTGAGATCCGCTTGTTGGCCGAATCATCCAAGGTTCGCTCAAACCATTGGGCCGAGGCCGTCAGAGCCGGGTTCAGGGCATTGACAATGATATAACGGGCCAGTGAACAAATCCGTTCGGACCGCATCGGGTTGCGTTTATAGGCCATCGCCGATGACCCGATCTGGTTTTTTTCAAAGGGTTCCTCCACCTCTTTGAGATTTTGCAAAAGACGGATGTCGGTGGCAAATTTGGTCAGGGTCTGGGCGATGCCGCTGAGGACACCAAACACCTGGGCATCAAATTTACGGGAATAGGTTTGCCCGCTGACCGCAAATGATTTTTTAAAGCCCATTTTTTGGGCCACCAGGGTATCCAGTTTTTTAACCTTGTCGTGATCATTGTCAAACAGTTCCATAAAACTGGCCTGGGTGCCGGTGGTACCTTTAACCCCCAACAGCTTAACATTGCTAAGCAGATGATCAAGATCCGCCAGATCCATCAGCAGATCCTGAATCCATAAACAGGCCCGTTTACCAATGGTGGTCAGCTGAGCTGGCTGAAAATGGGTAAAGCCGAGGGTCGGCAACTCTTTATACTGGGCGGCAAAGCGGGACAGGTGGTTGATCAGATTAAGGACCTGCTTACGGACATGAACCAGACCCTGGCTGTAAACAATCACATCGGTATTGTCCCCGACATAGGCACTGGTGGCACCGAGATGAATGATCCCCTTGGCTGTTGGACATTGGGCGCCATAGGTATGGACATGGGCCATGACATCGTGGCGCAGTTCTTTTTCTTTTTGGGCTGCCAGCTCATAATCGATGTTGGTGATGTTGGCTTTCAGTTCGGCAATCTGGGTGTCGCTGATGTTAAGTCCCAGTTCCTGCTCGGCTTCGGCCAGAGCCACCCACAGCTTCCGCCAGCTTTGAAATTTATTGTCCGCTGAGAAGATATGGAGCATCTCCTTTGAGGAATACCGCTCAATCAGGGGGTTTTCATAGTATGCTTTCATAATTTATTCCTTTCATATTTAAATCCGTGAGCTTTGCGTCCAGTTTCGCACGAAACACCAGAAGAATTCGCGATGCGAATTTCTTCTTTGTCGCGGGCAGTCGCCAACTACAAGCAAGCTTGTGATTGGCTCGTTGCCTTCGCGAATTTTTTCACTGTACGGCGGACAGTTCTCTGAACTGTTCGCCTACACGTTACAAAATTGTTTGTGGAAACTGCACCCAAAGCACTCATTGTTCGAAGCTTTTAATTTTCCATTTAAAACCGCCGCTTACTGGTCGGTTTCGTAGGTTTGATATAATCGAGTGATGTGCGTCACTTTGTTTTCAAGTTCATCGATGGTCAAAATAATCCCATTGATCTGAACAGAACCAGTGGCTGTCACAAAACGGCTGGGCCGTTTTGTTAGCATGGTATCAAGAATGATCTGGGAATCCACCCCAATCACGCCATCAAGTGGTCCGGTCATCCCGATGTCGGTAATATAGGCCGTACCGCCAGTTAAAATCCGTTCGTCGGCTGTCTGGACATGGGTGTGGGTGCCATAAACGGCAGTGGCGTAACCATCCATAAAATACCCGAAGGCAATTTTTTCCGAGGTGGCTTCGGCATGAAAATCAACCAACACCAGATCGGCGGCGGCTTTTAAGGACTCTCGGAGTGGTGCCATCATATTAAAAGGGCAGTTTAAGTTGGGCATAAAAATCTGGCCGGACAGATTCACCACCGCAATTCGTTTGGTACGGCCATCTTTTAGGGTGCAGTTAAAAAAATCATAGCCTTTGCCTGGACAGGGGTCGGGATAATTCAGGGGCCGGATAATCTGCGGAAAGTCGGCAATGGTTTCAAGTAGCTCTTTTTGCTGCCAGACATGGTTGCCCATGGTGATGACATCAATCGGCAAATTTAGCAATTCTTTGGCATTTTTAGTCGAGAGACCATTACCCCCGGAGGCATTTTCGCCATTAACAACCGTAAAATCAATGTCTTGTTCGGCAA
Source organism: Acetobacterium sp. MES1 (assembly GCF_002237635.1). Taxonomy (NCBI): domain Bacteria; kingdom Bacillati; phylum Bacillota; class Clostridia; order Eubacteriales; family Eubacteriaceae; genus Acetobacterium; species Acetobacterium sp. MES1. The sequence continues at coordinate 29,773 of NZ_MJUY01000019.1, read as the reverse complement.
TGATTGTGGCCAGTTGGTCTTTTAAAATTTTTCGTCCGGGGCGGCCATAGACGTCCCCCAGTATTAGTATCTTCATCATTTATCCTTCTGCATTAAAAACTGACTAAAAAAAGGGGAGAATCTCTCCCCTTTTAGACTATTTAGCGTAGTCGCTAGCTCTCGTTTCACGAATCAGATTAACCTTAATGTTACCGGGATATTCCATTTCAGCTTCAATCTTCTTGGCAATATCTCGGGACAGCAAAATCATTTCATCATCGTTAACTTCATTTGGTTTAACCATAATTCTGACTTCACGTCCAGCCTGAATGGCGTATGATTTCTCAACCCCATCAAAGGACATGGCAATGGTTTCCAGTTCCTGTAACCGTTGGATATAAGAAACTAGGGTTTCTCGTCTGGCACCAGGTCGTGCTGCTGAAATGGCATCCGCTGACTGAACCAGAACGGCTTCCATCGTCCGGGCTTCAACATCACCATGATGAGCTTCGACAGCATGAATAACGTTTTTATTTTCTTTGTATTTTTTTAATACATTGACTCCAATTTCAACATGGGGCCCTTCGACCTCATGATCAATCGCTTTTCCAATATCATGTAATAATCCTGCTCGCTTGGCGATCTTAATGTTTCCATCCAATTCGGCGGCCATGATGCCCGCCAGATGAGATACTTCAATGGAATGCTTTAATACATTTTGACCATAGCTGGTACGGTATTTAAGCCGTCCCAAAAGCCGGACAATTTCCGGGTGCAGGCCATGAATGCCGGTATCAAAACAAGCTTGTTCGCCGACCTCTTTGATATGGTTGTCGACTTCCTTTTGCGATTTTTTGACCATCTCCTCAATCCGGGCAGGATGGATTCGACCATCAATAATCAGTTTTTCCAGAGACAATCTGGCCACTTCCCGACGAATCGGATCAAAACCAGAAAGAATAACGGCTTCCGGGGTGTCATCAATAATCAGATCAATCCCGGTGAGGGTTTCCAGGGTGCGGATATTCCGACCCTCCCGACCGATGATTCGGCCCTTCATCTCGTCATTTGGCAGGTTGACCACCGTAATGGTTTGTTCAGCCACATGGTCGGCGGCGCAACGTTGAATCGATTGGGCAATCAGTTCTTTGGCTTTTTTATCAGCAGTGGCTTTTGATTCAGCTTCAATCTGACGAATCATAATCGCCGCTTCCTGACGGGTATCTTTACTGATGTCTTCCAGCAAAATTTCTTTTGCTTCTTCATAAGTAAGCCCGGAAATCCGCTCAAGTTCCTTGACCTGCTCGTCATACATGCTTTCAACTTTTTCTTGCTTCTTTTCGAGTTCTTTGCTTTTTCGGGCCAGAGATTCTTCACTGCGTTCTAAATTTGTCAGCTTCTTCTCAAGGTTTTCTTCTTTTTGAATCAAGCGATTTTCAAGTTTCTGAAGCTCGGCTCGTCGTTCACGATTATCTTTTTCAAGGGATTCTTTTAATTTCAAAGATTCTTCCTTTGCATCAAATAGAATTTCCTTTTTCAAAGTTTCTCCTTCTTTGACGGCATCATTCACAATCGTTGTGGCGGTTAATTCAGCATTCTTTATCTTGCCTTCGGCAATATTTTTGCGTACCAAATAACCAATTCCAAACGCAGCGATGATACCAATGAATAAAATTATTGTTAGTATGTCTATAATTTTCACCTCCTTATAAACGATTTGCTATGTTTTTAATCTACTCATCATGATCTATATTTTATACTCTTTTGAAAATAGTGTCAAGAAACAAAGAACCCCACCAGGGGTTATTTTTAAGAAATCAAAAAAAGAACCGCTAAACGGCTCTTTTTTTATGGTTTTATTGATGGTTTGCTTATTCAATCTCTTCATCTTCGAGCAGGTCTGCTTCAACCGCTTCGGGTTCAGCCGTCATTTTGCTGGCCGCATTTTTGGCCCGGATTTCGGCTTCGATGGCATCGGCAACATCGGGGTTGGCTATTAAAAACTCCTTGGAGTTATCCCGACCCTGTCCCAGTCGTTGCTCATTATAGGAGAACCAGGAGCCGGATTTGTCGACGATTCCAAAATCGACGCCAACATCAAGAAGATCCCCTTCTTTGGAAATACCCTTACCATACATAATGTCAAACTCAGCCTGTTTAAAGGGCGGCGCAATTTTGTTTTTGACAATCTTCGCCCGGGTCCGGTTACCAATAATTTCGGTGCCTTTTTTCAGGGATTCAATCCGGCGGACGTCAATTCGTACCGAGGCATAAAATTTAAGGGCCTTCCCGCCGGTGGTGGTTTCGGGATTACCAAACATCACCCCGATTTTATCGCGTAACTGATTGATAAAGATGGTGGTGGTGTTCGATTTTTTAATGACCCCAGTCAGCTTTCTAAGTGCCTGGGACATCAGTCGGGCCTGGAGACCCATGTGGGAATCCCCCATTTCACCATCGATTTCGGCTCGGGGCACCAGGGCTGCCACCGAGTCGATGACAATGACGTCAATGGCATTACTGCGCACCAGGGCTTCAACAATTTCCATGGCCTGTTCGCCGGTATCCGGTTGGGCTACCAGCAGATTATCAATATCGACGCCCAGAGCCTTGGCATAGGTCGGATCCAGGGCATGCTCGGCATCGACGAAGGCGGCATTACCGCCAGTTTTTTGCGCTTCAGCAATGATGTGAAGGGCAATCGTGGTCTTCCCGGAGGATTCCGGACCGTAGATTTCCACCACCCGACCCCGGGGTACGCCGCCCACACCCAATGCCATATCCAGGCCGATGGATGAAGTCGAAATGACTTCGACATTCAGTTTGGCAGCTTCATCACCGAGGCGCATGACCGAACCTTTACCAAAACTCTTTTCGATGTTTCGTAGAGCTGCATCCAGAGCCTTTTGTTTATCGGTTAATTCTTCACTATTTATTTTTGATTTTTCAGCCATTTGTAACCATCCTATCTTTATTGAAACATTCGTTTCGGAACGTTCGTTCTGATTTAATTATAACGATTCAATTACGCTTTGTCAACTATGGTTTTGCAGATCAGATGGAAGACCTTATTGGCGGTTTTCTGCTGCACGACTTTGCGGTCGCCATTAAAATGATAGCGATAGACTTCGGTCTGGTCATCAAAACAGATGCCAATATAGACCAGTCCCACTGGTTTTTCGTCACTGCCGCCGTCCGGACCGGCAATCCCGGTGACCGACACATTAAGCCGGGCTCCGGAAAGGGCTGACAGGTTCTTACACATTTCGCTGGCGGTTTCGGCACTAACGGCCCCATAGGTATCCAGGGTGGCTTTTGAAACATTCAAGAGCTTCATTTTAGCTTCATTAGAGTAGGTCACTAAACCAAAGCCAAAAATTTTGGAAATCCCCGGCTGTTCGGTCAACTGGGCGGCAATCAGGCCGCCGCTGCAGGACTCGGCGGTGGCCAGCGTGATGGAGTTGGTCATTAATAATTCGGCTACCGTTTCCTGGAGCGATGCTTTGGAAAAAGTGAAAATATGGTCTTCAAACCGGGACAGCATAATCCCTTCGTAGTGATCCAAAAGCGCATTGATTTCATTTTCATCATGGCCATTGGCGGTAATCCGCACCAGTACCTCACCCATCTTGGCATAGGTGGCAATGGTCGGGTTGACCTGGGTATCAATCAGATCCAGCAGCCGGTCTTCAGCCGCCGATTCGCCAATATCCGAGAGATTGTAGTACCGTGAAATCACCAGCTGTTGATGATCCTGCTGTAACACCGGCAACACTGCTTCTTCAAACATGCGGGTCATTTCCCGGGGTGGCCCTGGCAACATGATAATAATCCGCCCCTGCTCTCTCAGTAAAATCCCCGGGGCCGTGCCGCAGGGATTAAATAAAATCTCGGCACCTTCGGGAATAAAGGTCTGCTTGAGGTTGTTGGGGGTCATGGTAAACTCCCGGTTGGCAAAGTACGCCATTAAATCGTCTTTGGTTTTTTGATCCTGAACCAGCTTTTTGCCAAAAATTTCAGCAATCACTTCCTTGGTCAGATCATCCTGGGTGGGCCCCAGTCCGCCGGTGGTAATAATCAGGTCGCTGCGCTCAAAGGCGATTCGCACCGCTTCTTCCAAACGCTGCGGATTATCCCCCACGGTGGTATGAAAACACACCCGGATCCCCAACAGGGACAACTCCCGGGATAAAAACTGAACATTGGTGTTCAGGGTATCCCCTACTAACAGCTCCGTGCCCACCGAAATCAATTCACATTTCATTGGTCATTTCCTCTCAAAGTTTGATGATTAATACATATTGGCGTAACAAATTACATCGAACGAAACACTTTTTTATTAAGAATCAGATAATCAATTCCTGAATACAGGGTCAGCAAGGTGGCCACAACCATCATAATGTCGGCCATCGGAATACTGAGAAGCGAAAATGGCCAGTTGTTAAAGAGTATTAGAATAATGGCAATCATCTGCGAAATGGTTTTGGCCTTGCCCCATTTGCTGGCAGCAATGATGATCCCATCGGCAGCCGCCAGCGACCGCAGACCGGTGATGGCAAATTCCCGGGCAATGATGATTATCACCATCCAGGCCGGAACCGAGCCCAGCTGGACAAAGCAGATCAGTGCCGAACAAACCAGTAACTTGTCAGCCAGCGGGTCCATAAACTTGCCGAAATCGGTGACCAGGTTACGGCTGCGGGCCAGATAGCCATCAAGGCTGTCGGTCAATGAAGCGATAATGAACAGGGCCGCCGCAATTGGCTCGTGGTAAGGAAAATCAATCAGCAGTGCAGCAATGAAAAAAGGGATCATGACCATTCTGACAACGGTAATCTTATTTGGTAAATTCATTTTCAATATCTCCTATCAAATCATATTCGAGGGCTTGAACTATCTTAACGGAATAAAATTCTCCGATTGTTAAGGGATCACTACTTTCGACAAATACGGTGCCATCAATTTCCGGGGCATCGCCATAAAAACGGCCATAATAGGCCCCATCCTCGACACCTTCAAGCAGTACCTTCAGGGTTTTGCCGATAAAACGTTGTTTCTGGTGATAAGAAAGCGCCTGCTGGGTGATCATGATTTCGTCATAACGCTGTTCTTTCTGGTCCTCGGTCAACTGATCCATAAATTCAGCGGCCGGAGTATTTTCTTCCTGTGAATACTTAAATACCCCTAAATGATCAAAAGGCAACACTTTTATTTTATTTATCAGATCCGTGTGGGCCGCAACCGTTTCTCCGGGAAAACCCGTGATAATCGAGGTTCGCAGCACCGTATCGGGCAGGGTTTGGCGTATCTTTTTTACCAGTTGGCTAATCTGCGCAAAGCTCATCTTCCGACCCATCCGTTTTAACACCTCATCATTGAGATGCTGTAGCGGAATATCAAAATACTGACAAATAGCAGGATGGCGCTTGACCACTGCCAGAAGCTTGTCGGTAATGCCCTCGGGGTAAAGATACATCATCCGAATCCAGGTAAAATCAAAATTGCTGGCAATTACTTCAAGCAGAGCTGGCAAGTCCAGACCTTCATCCAGATCCTGGCCATATGGGGCAATGTCCTGACCAATCAAGATGATCTCCTCAATCCCCTGGTCCCTCAGGTACTGAAGTTCAGAAAAAATTTCCTGGCTGGGGCGACTGCGGTATTTTCCACGGATCTTGGGGATGACACAATAGGTACAGCCGTGGTCGCAGCCTTCGCTGATGCGGATAAAGGTGGACACTGTTCCCGGTTTTAGATAACGCCTGGTTTGGCTGATGGCTTTGTCAATATCGCCAAAATACTGGGGCATCACAGGGCTTGTGGGCGGGCTGGCCGGATCAGCCACCGGTCTTTCCAGCGACGTGATCAAATCAACAATATTGTCAAAATGGCCCACCCCTAAAAAGCCGTCAATTTCCGGGATTTCCTCGGCCAGTTCAGTATGATAGCGCTCGGCCATGCAACCGGCGACAATCAGCAGCTGGCAGGAGCCGGAATTTTTATAGCCAACATAGTCAAGAATATATTCAATTGATTGTTCCTTGGCCGATTGGATAAAACAGCAGGTATTGACAATAATAATCGCAGCTTCCTGGGGCTCATCGATTATTTCGTAGTTTTTCTCGGCAATCAAACCCAGCATCATTTCTGAATCGATGGTGTTTTTATCACAGCCCAGGGTGGTCATGTGGATGGTCTTCATTTTATGCTAATCTCTCCTATTATATTCATCTTCAGTAATCAGAATCTGCCGGGGTTTGCTGCCGTTGGGCCCGGAGATAATTCCCCGTTCTTCAAGGTCATCAATAATCCGGCCAGCCCGGGCGTAACCTACCTGCAGTTTTCGCTGCAGCATCGAGGTTGACAGCTGGTTGTATTCAAAGGCAATATTCAAGGCATCTTCCAGCAGTACATCACCTTCCCGGTTCTGCGGTTTTTCCTCCGGTTCCTGGGAAATGGCTTCTTCAATGGCGGCATCATACTGATGGCCCTTCTGGGGTTTGACAGCATCAATCACGGCATTAATCTCGGCATCCGAGACATAGGTACACTGAACCCGGGTCGGCTTGGACTGCCCCACCGGGTAATAGAGCATATCCCCCTTACCAAGTAGTTTTTCGGCCCCGCCGGTATCGAGAATCGTCCGTGAATCAGTATTAGAGGCCACAGCAAAGGCAATTCGCGAGGGAATATTGGCCTTGATCAAACCGGTGATTACATCCACTGACGGCCTTTGGGTGGCAATGATCAAGTGGATCCCACAAGCCCGGGCCAATTGGGCGATCCGGCAGATAGCATTTTCGCATTCTTTGGGTGAGGTAATCATCAGATCGGCCAACTCATCAATGACGATCACGATCCGGGGCAGTTTCTTCTGCCCGGACGAAAGCATTTGTTCGTTGTAACCCTCGATATCCCGAACCCCGGCATTTTTAAAGAGCATATAGCGGTCAGTCATTTCTTTCAAGCCCCAGTTCAGTGCATAGGCAGCCTTTTTTGGATCGGTCACCACCGGAATCAGTAGATGCGGAATGGCGTTATACTGATTGAGTTCCACCATTTTGGGGTCGATCATAATAAACCGCAATTCTTCCGGAGACGACTTAAAGATCAGACTGACTATAATACTGTTGATACAGACACTTTTTCCCGAGCCGGTGGAACCGGCAATCAGAACATGGGGCATTTTGCCGATATCGCCAATCACATTTTCGCCGGACAGGGTTTTTCCCAGGGCAAAGGTCAGTGGACTTTTGCTGTTTTTAAAGGGCGGGGTATCAATAATTTCCCTAAGACCGACGATTTCTGATACATCATTGGGAACCTCAATGCCGACCGCCGCCTTGCCGGGAATCGGGGCCTCAATCCGGATATCCGAAGTGGCCAGACTGAGCGCCAGATCAGAGGAGAGATTGACAAATTTATTAACTTTAACCCCCGGATCAAGCTGCAGTTCAAAGCGGGTTATGCTGGGACCGACATTGACCTCGACGATTTTGGCTTTGACGCCAAAATTTTTCAGGGTTTCTTCGATGATTCGGGCTTTCTTAATGACATCATCTTTTTTGGACTTTTTTTTAGTGGCCGGTGGATTTAAAAGTTCCAACGTCGGAAAGGTGTATTCCTCAACCTCATCTTCAAAACTGACTGCGGACAAGTCTAATACCTTTGTTTCATCGTCCGTTTTCGTTTCTTTGTGATAATCTTTGTTGGCGGCTTTTTTAGTCGTCCCCAAGTCATCAAAATTGGGCGGCTTGAGGAAATTCTCGTGAATCTTCATCGGGGTTTCCGGTTCGTCGGCATCTTCTTCAATAAAGCCGAAGGGATCCTGCCGGGTTTTCTTTTTAGTCGCCGGAATCACCCCGGTGACCGGTTCAAACAGGGGTTTTTCTGTGGGCGGAAGGGGCGGATGGGTTTCATTAATCTGATAAGGTTCAAACAAGGGGGCGTTCTCATCAAAATCACCCACCATCGGAATCAGGGTGGTTTCGGAGGTCCGCTCCTTAGTCGCCTTGACCTCTTTTCTGATCTGCTGTTTTTCCTTTAGCATCGCCAGCCGGTCTTTCAGCCGGTCTTTGACCGGAGGGGCATTGTCACTTTTTTCCTTAATTTGGCTTAAATATTTTTTTAGTCGGTTGCGGAAAATAAAAATTAAGATAATGGCCGAGCTGACAACAATCAGCAGCAGGGTGCCTTTGACCGCAAACAGCTTAATAAACAGAACTGCCAGCAGAATCCCGATAATCCCACCGTATTGGCCATACTGGGCCAAACTGAACAGCTCCAGAAGACTGTAGTCCATCAGATTGGGGGCATAAATTGTAAAACCGATCATCATGTTAACAAATAATAAGAAGGTCAGTACAAAGGTGGTGGCCCAATCAGTTATTTTATTCAGACACAATACCACCCCCAGGGCGCAGAGATAGAGAGATATAAAAATCGTCAGGGCGCCAAAGCAATACGAAAAGGCCTGACTGACAAAGTTGCCCACCATCCCGGCATTAAAGTCGATGTAGGCATAAATCGAGAAAACCCCCAGAATGATTAAGAAGATTCCGATGGCCATGTTACTGATGGAAAACCGTTTGGCTGTTTTCGGGGCCGGTTTCTTTTTGGTTTTCCCTTTATTTGATTTGTTATTTGGTTTAGTTTGATTTGGTTTCTTAGTTGTTGCCATTATGCTCCTCTGTTTAAAAAAAGAAATGATAAAAGGTGCAGGGATACCTGCACCTTGAGATTGTGTTATGGAAGTATGATTGGAAAGCGGTGCAGCAATCAATGAAGGGTTCATGACCTCAGCGTACTTTTTAACAATACCATTATTTTCCTGAATGGCCAAAGCCACCATCGCCCCGCTTACTGGCGGCCAATTCGTCTACGCTTAAAACTTCCACAAAATCGGCTTTGACATATTCCGAGAAGACCATCTGGGCAATCCGTTCGCCGGGTTCCAGCTGGTAGGGCTTATCGAGTAAGTTTATCAGAATTATCTTAATTTCTCCCCGATAATCAGCATCAATGGTGCCGACGCCGTTGACCAGCGATAGGCCATGTTTAAGGGCCAAGCCACTGCGGGCCCGAATCTGAGCTTCCACCCCTATCGGCATTTCCAGAAAAATGCCGGTGGGAATCTGATAGACCTTGTGGGGCATGATGATCATTTTACCATCCAGATTGGCTCGCAAATCAACTCCGGCAGCGCCTGGGGTCTGATATTCCGGCAGTGGAAATGGTGACTGATTCAGTATTTTAATTGAATATCTATTATTCATCTTATTCCTTTGGCAAAACGGCCTTCCGGGACAGATTAATGCGGCCCTGTCCATCAATTTCCATGACTTTAACGGTGACCTCATCGCCAATTTTAACCACGTCTTCAACGGCATTGACCCGCTCGTGAGCCAGTTTGGAAATATGGACCAAACCGTCTTTGCCACCTGGTAGGGATACAAAGGCACCAAAATTCATAATTCGGACGACCTTACCGGTTAAGACCTCACCCACTTCCACTTCACGGACGATGTTTTCGATAATTTCTTTGGCTCGATTACCGGATTCGGTATCCACAGAAGCAATGAAGATCCGGCCATCATCTTCAATATCAATTTTAACGCCGGTATCATCGATGATCTTATTAATAACCTTACCGCCAGAACCGATAACGTCACGGATCTTGTCGGGTTTAATCTGGAAAATAATAATTCGAGGCGCATAGGGTGATAAATCTTTGCGGGACTCGGCAATTTCGTCATTCATAATGCCAAGGATATGCAGTCGGCCAATCCGGGCCTGTTCCAGGGCTTCGGTTAAAATCTGCTTGTTGATGCCATCGATTTTAATGTCCATCTGAATTGCGGTGATCCCCTCAGCAGTTCCCGCTACCTTAAAGTCCATATCGCCGAGGAAGTCTTCCATCCCCTGAATATCCGAAAGAATCGCCAGTTTATCGTCTTCTTTGATCAGACCCATGGCAATCCCGGCAACTGGCGCTTTTAAGGGCACTCCAGCAGCCATTAATGACAGCGAGCTGCCGCAGACACTGGCCTGGGAGGTGGAACCGTTGGAACTTAACACTTCCGATACCACCCGGATTGCGTAGGGGAATTCATCTTCGGATGGCAGCACCGGAATCAGTGCCCGTTCGGCCAGAGCACCATGTCCGATTTCACGGCGGCCGGGGCCCCGGGATGGTCGGGCTTCGCCAACACTGTAGGCCGGGAAATTATAGTGGTGAATATAGCGTTTGGAATCTTCGTTGGATAAACCATCCAGTTTCTGGACATCTCCTAAAACCCCCAGGGTGACTACAGACAAGACTTGGGTTTCACCCCGGGTAAATAATCCGGAACCATGGGGTCTTTCAAGAAAGTCAATTTTGGCGGTGATCGGACGGATCTCATCCATTTTTCGGTTGTCTGGACGAATCCGATCTTCAAGAATCATCCGACGAATTTCTTTTTTGACCAGCGAATTCAGAATCTCGTCGATATCATTGCCCTGGTTGGGATAGGTTTCTGCAAAATGTGCTCTGACCAGATTTTTAGTGGCCTCAATATTATCCAGTCGTTCCAGCTTATCGGCTGTTTTAACGGCAGTTGTCAACTGATCCCCTAAGAAAGCAACCACTTCGGCTTTGATTTCTTCGGCTGGGGTAAACAGCGTATATTCCTGTTTTTCTTTGCCCACAGCAGCGACGATTTCTTCCTGAAAGGCGACGATTTTTTTAATTTCTTCGTGAGCCAGCAAAATTGCTTCCAGCATCAGTTCTTCGGAAACCTCGTTGGCACCGGCTTCCACCATCATGATGGCGTCTTTTGTGCCGGAGACAATCAGGCTCAGTTCACTGATTTCACGCTCAGCTTCATTGGGATTGATAATGTACTTTCCATCGATATAACCAACAGCAACCGCACCGGTGGGGCCATTGAAAGGGATGTCCGAAATTGACAGTGCAATTGAAGAGCCAATCATTGCCGCAATTTCAGGCGCATTATCCTGATCCACTGACATAATCGTGGCAACTACCTGAACGTCGTTGCGAAAGCCTTTCGGGAATAAGGGGCGGATGGGTCGATCCATCAGTCGGGAGTTTAGAATTGCCCGTTCGGTGGGACGACCTTCACGTTTAATAAAACCACCAGGGAATTTTCCCACGGAGTATTGTTTTTCTTCGTAATCACAGCTGAGTGGGAAGAAATCCATGCCTTCCCGGGGCTTTTTAGAAGCTGAAGCAACAGCCAGAACTTCGGTTTTGCCATATCTGATCATCGCTGCACCTTTTGCCAATTGTGCCACTTCGCCAATTTCCACGCGGAAAGGGCGGCCAGCAATTTGAGTTTCAAAAATATTCATTCTTTTCTCGCTTTCTATTATAATACGCCAAAAATGGCAGATTTATCGTTTGTCAGCAACCAGGATCACCAACCGTGTTAAGGAGATTAAGTGCTAACCTTCAGGTAAAAAAAAAGGGCGGAATACTCCGCCCCAAATTATTTTCTTAAACCTAATCTTTGGATTAGTTCACGATATCGTGTGATATCTTTGTCTTTCAGATAAGTTAATAATCGTCGTCGTTGACCTACCAGTTTCAGTAGACCGCGTCGTGAATGATGGTCTTTTTTATGGATTTGAAGGTGTCCATTAAGATCATTGATACGGGCTGTTAATAGTGCAATTTGTACCTCTGGTGAACCAGTATCACCCTCAGCTTTTTGGTAGTCTGCGACAATCTGTGCTTTTAATTCTTTTGTGATCATGTAAAATCTCCTTGTTTTTTAATTTAGCCATAAACCGAGTATTTTGTTGGAGTGTCAAAAAACTAAGTGAATGGTAGTAACTTAATGAGTATATCATAAACAGTTAGGCTTGTAAATGGATTATTTGATAAAATCCTTGCGGATCTGATCGATATCCATTCTGATTTGATTGATTAAATCATCAATGGAATCAAATTTAATTTCGTCCCGGATTTTTTTAATGAATTCGATGGTGATTTCGCGATCATAAATGTCCTCATCAAAATCATAAATATAGGTTTCGATGCTAAAGGGGTGTTTTTCAAACGTCGGGTTAAATCCCAAATTGGTTAAGCCATGAAAACATTGTCCCTGATAATGAACATGAGTATAATAAACGCCGGTATTCGGCAAAATTAATTTCTTATCGAGTTTGATATTGGCAGTCGGAATACCATACTGGTGTCCCAGTCCTTTGCCCTGAACAACCACGCCACTGAGGGCATAATTTCGGCCCAGAAAGGTTTTAACCTCATCCACCTGACCACAGCTGATCAGCTCCCGGATAAAGGTGGAACTGATGGAATGGGTATTGATGATAAAGGGGGGGAGAATTTCTACGGCAAAGCCGTATTTTTTGCCCAGCTCAACTAAGGTGGCGGTGGTTCCGGCACCCTTATAACCAAAATTATAATTAAAACCAACCACAATGACTTTGACATTGTATTTTTTTAGCAGATAGTCGGTGATAAATTTCTCTGGGGTTAGCTTCATCAGCTTTTCGGTAAAGGGATTCAAGAAAACGAAATCAATGCCATAATCCTGAATCATGGCTTCTTTTTGGGTATTGGAGGTGATCAGCCAGGGGGTATAATTGGGAAAGATCAGCTCCAGAGGGTGTTCCTTAAAGGTCATAACCCCGGTTTTGCACCCGATTTGCCGACCAATTTCTTTCGTTTTTTGCAGTAAGGCCCGGTGTCCCAGATGAACGCCATCAAAAAAACCCAGGGCTAATACCATTTCTTCGCCGTGATACGTTTGTGCTGTCATGTTTTACCTCACAGTAGTTTTGTCGGTTTGATATAGTTGCCTTCGTCATTTATAACATATCTGCCCATACCAATTAGCTGATTCCCATCATACAGCCGCAGGGTTTCGCCGGGATAAAAATCATCCAGCGATTCACGGAGATTCCACTGAAACAGCTTATTGCCATTGAGCAGGAAACGGCGGCCCTGATCGGTGGCAGAAACCCGGCGATAACCGTCCATCGAGTATGCCAGAGGATATAAGAGCGATTCCGGGGCCTCCTGACTGATGCGTTTTTCAATCTGGCTCAAGGTTAAGGCATCGCTCAGTGTAAAGCGGCCAACCTGATGGCGGATCAGTTGCCCCATACAGCCCAGGGTCCCCAGGGCTGCGCCGATATCCCGGCACAAGGACCGGATGTAGGTGCCCTTTGAACAGGTGACCATCATTCGGGCTTTTTGAGCGGCTTCATCAAAATTCAATAAACGGATTTCTGTGATGTGAACGTCCCGTTCGGGAATTTCCACCGTTTCGCCGTTTCTGGCGTAGTGATAGAGTTTTTTGCCATTAACCCGAATGGCTGAGTAGATCGGTGGTTGCTGGGAGATATCACCAGTAAATTGTGACAAAATAGCTTCAAAAGCCCTGGCATCAATCCGTTTTTCGCTTTTGTCAACGATGGTTCCTGATAAATCACAGCTATCGGTTGCCAAACCCAGAATCACCTCGGCTTCATAGACCTTGTCGTGATCCGTGATGTACTCGACCATTTTGGTGGCTTGACCGACACAGAGTACCAGCACGCCCTGGGCCTCAGGATCAAGGGTTCCGGTATGTCCGATTTTTTTGGTTTTAAGGAGCTTCCGGGCTTTAAATACCACATCGTGGGAAGTCATCCCCGGCTCTTTGTTGACATTGAGATAGCCATTAAGGCTGTTAAGCTTCTCCATTTTGATTTGCACAAACCTCCATCAAGTCCCGTTTGAGTTCCCCGACATCGCCGCAAAAATTAAAACCGGCGGCCCGTTCATGACCTCCACCACCGTATTTTAAGGCAATTTCGTGGATATCGTAGGGATATTTGGCCCGTAAGGAAACCCGGTATTCACCGGGGTCAATTTCTTTTAACAGGGCCGTAATGGCGACGCCGATGGTATTTTGGCCCAAATTGGCTACATCATCGGTAATGTTGATGGTGCCGCCAAATTTAACGATAGTTTCGTGATCCAAAATCATCATCGCAATCGGCATACTGTCGAGAATTTCCAGGGAATGAATCGCTGCCCCGGTCATTTTCATCTGATTGATGTTCTTTTGGGTATGAAGCCGTTTGGAGAGGTGGGCATAATTGGTTTTGATGGCATATAATTCACTGGCAATTAAATGGGTGTCGACTGTCACATTGGAAAATTGAAAACTGCCGGTATCGGTGGTAATGCCGGTGAAAATGGCATCAGCCATCTCCTCATCAAACACCACATTAAGTCCCCGGAGTACCCGAAAGACGATTTCGGCTGTTGCACCGGTAATTTCGACAAAGTTCAGATCACCATAGTGGGCATTGCTTTTATGATGATCAATCACCAGTCTAATTTTTGCGGCTGGCATTTCCGCTGGTGAAAAAGCAAAACTGCTACTGGAACAGTCAAGATAGATAATTACATCATAGTCGTCCTGTAAGACCTGGTTAAAATACTGAATTTCATCAAAGAACTCCAGCTTGTCTTCAAGGGGTAGGTCGATATAATAATCAACGGTTTTATTCAGCTGCTTCAAACCTTTTCCCAAGGCCACTGCCGAACCAATTGCATCACCATCCGGTTTTTGATGAAGCAAAATCAAAAACCGTTGATTGGTGCAAAGACAATTTAAAATCTCATCAGGAATCGTGTTCATTCTGATCCTGCATTTCTTTTTTATCGTCTTTCAAACTTTGTAAAATTGACTCGATATGCATGCCATATTCAATCGAATTGTCGATTTCAAAGCTGAGCGCCGGTACCGAATGAACAGTAATGACCTGGCCCAGGCTCGATCTTAAAAAGCTCTTGGCATTATTCAATAATTCGAGGACAACCTTCTTCTGACGATCATCACCGAAGATGCTGACATAGACAGTGGCAGTTTTTAAGTCGGGAGCTGCTTTAACCTTGGTGATACTGACATTACTGTCTTTAATTCGGGAGTCTTTCATTTTATGGATGATGATTAAGCTTAATTCCCGCTGAATTAAGCCATTAATTTTTTCATTGCGATGCGATGCCATTTTGTGTTACCTCCTTGCTGAGAAAGATAGGCTTGCGCTTATCTTTCAATCTTTTCCATGGTAAAGGCTTCAATGTTATCGCCAACCTTTAAATCGTTGTATTTTTCGATGCCAATACCACATTCGTAGCCGGTGTTAACTTCTTTGACATCATCTTTAAATCGACGTAACGAGGCAATTTTTCCTTCCAGAATGACGATTCCATCACGAATAATTCGGACGTCATCATTTCGGTTGATTTTACCTTCGGTAATGTAACAACCGGCGATGGTACCAACACTGGGGATTTTAAAGACTTCCCGGACTTCGGCATTACCCATGACCTTTTCCCGGAATTCTGGGGCCAGCATCCCTTCCATGGCTTTTTTGATGTCTTCAACGGCATCATAAATAACCCGGTAGAGTCGCATATCCACTTCTTCGGTTTCAGCCAACTTGACGGCATTTTTATCCGGTCGAACATTAAACCCAATAACAATGGCGTTGGAGGTTGCGGCTAACATCACATCCGTTTCATTAATGGCGCCAACTGCTCCGTGAATAATATTGATGCGGACGGCTTCGTTATCCAGTTTTTCCAGGGATTGTTTGATCGCTTCGATGGAACCCTGAACATCCGCTTTAATAATAATATTGACATCCTGAATATTGCCGTCCTGAATCTGACTGAACAGATCGTCAAGAGAAATGTTGGAACGACGCTGACGTTCACCTTTTTGCATCTCTTTTCGTTTTTCAGCTAATTGACGGGCTTCTTTTTCATTTTCCAGAACAATAAAATCGTCTCCGGCTACCGGAATATCGGACAACCCAGAAATTTCCACCGGTGTCGATGGGCCAGCCTTTTTAAGACGTTTGCCTTTATCATCAATCATCGTTCGGATTTTACCATAGGTGGTTCCCGAAATAATTGAATCCCCTATATGCAAGGTACCCTGCTGAACCAATAAGGTGGCAACCGCTCCTTTACCCCGTTTGATCTGGGACTCGATCACACTGCCCCGGGCTTCCCGACCAGGATCAGCGGTCAGTTCTTCCATTTCGGACATCATAATGATCATTTCCAGCAGGGATTCAATCCCTTCACCGGTTTTAGCTGAGACGTTAACAGCAATGGTTTCCCCGCCCCATTCTTCAACTACCAGATTATATTTGGTCAGCTCCTGTTTAACCCGTTCCGGGTCAGCGCCAGGTTTATCAATTTTATTGATCGCCACCAAAATCGGAACACCAGCAGCCTTGGCATGATTAATCGCTTCTACGGTTTGAGGCATGACCCCATCATCCGCAGCAACCACCAGAACTGCGATATCGGTAATCTGGGCCCCACGGGAACGCATGGCAGTAAACGCTTCATGTCCCGGGGTATCAATGACGGTAATGGCATGGTTATTGATATTAACGGTATAGGCCCCAATATGCTGGGTGATTCCACCCGCTTCGCCAGCAATAACATTCGCTTTACGGATGCGGTCAAGCAGCGAAGTTTTACCATGATCGACGTGTCCCATGACGGTGACAACCGGTGGTCGGGGGATTTCATTTTCACTTTCTTCTTCGTCATACTCTTCCAGAATTTTGGAAACGACGTCTTCAATTTTGATGGCTTCCACTTCAAAGCCCAGCTCTGCCGCAACAATCGCCGCTGTTTCAAAATCGATTTCCTGATTGATGCTCACCATGGTTCCAGCCAGCATCAGGGTTTTTATAACCTCGGTGGCGCTTATTTCAAGGACATCAGCCAATTCACCAACGGTTAAGACCTCCGGTATTTCAAAGGTCTGGTTTAATTGTACTGACTTCTTCTTCTCATCCTTGATGCGCTTGTAAACACTTCGAGCCGTTTTTTCTTTTTTGCTGTGATCCCGCATCTTAGGCTGTTGACCTTGATTATTGGAAACCGGTCGTTTTTTATCATCGGCTTTTTTCGGGCCATTGCCACCTGTTTTGGGTTGGTTTTTTTGTGGTGGACGAGTCGGTTTTTTAGTCTCACTCGTCCCCTTAGGGGCAGCAGGATTGGCACTGACTTTAGTCGGTTCCTTAACAGAGGCCTTTTTCGGCTCAGTTTCCTGCTCTGCTTGATACTTATTTTTATCGAATTTTTCTTCAAATTCGGAAATTTGTTGATCAGTCAGGGCGCTCATATGGTTTTTTACAGGAATATTGTACTTATTTAAAATGCTTACGAAATCTTTGCTGGGAATATCATATTTTTTAGCTAAATCGTATACTCTTAATTTTGACATAGTATTCCTCCCTTCAATATTTTATTTATTTCATTTGTTTTTTCTCTGACAGTTGCTGTCGAACGATTTCGACAACATCACTTTCTACTTTTCTTTTAAATGCCCGTTCCAAATAATTTTTATTCAGGAATTGATCAACACAGGCATCGGACTGGCAGACATAAGCACCACGTCCATTAGCTTTTCCGGTGGGATCAAAAAAAATTTCGCCAGATTTATCTGAGACAATCCTAAATAAGTCACGTTTATCAAATTTGGAATGGCATATAACACAGGTTCTCTGTGGAATTTTTTTCATTTTACCTCCCTGACATTGTTTTATCTAAGTATTATAGCATAAAAAGCTATATTAGTGATTAAACCTTTAATTTTCCAGATCTGAAATGTTGTCGAAGAGGACGTCTTCTTCAGATACTGACGAATTCATCAACTCCAGAGCCTCAGCGGATTCAAGCTCTTCTTTTAGCTCCAGTAAAATATCCTCGGTTAAACCGCTATTCTGGGTTTTTGATTCATTATGTTGGTTGACATAGTCAATTTTGCTTTTGATGTCAATTTTCCAGCCAGTCAGTTTTGCGGCCAGACGGACATTTTGACCTTCCTTACCAATGGCCAGGGATAATTGATAGTCATCAACAATCGCCACCGCTGATTTTTCGTCTTTATTGGCGATGATTTCAACTACTTTGGCTGGACTCAGGGCATTGGACAGATATTCTTCAACCGAGTCGCTCCATTTAATAACATCTATTTTTTCACCCTGCAACTCATTGATAATATTTTGAACCCGGACCCCTTTTTGGCCGACACAGGCACCAACCGGATCAATACTGGGGTCATTGGCTTTGACGGCCACCTTGGTGCGAGAACCAGCTTCCCGGGAAATGGAGACAATATCGACAATCCCGTCAAAGATTTCCGGTACTTCGGATTCGAACAAGCGCTTGACCAACCCCGGATGGGTTCGGGATACATTGACCTGGGGTCCTTTGGTGGTTTTTTTAACCATTAGTAAGTACACTTTTAAGCGTTGGTTCAGCGTGTATGTTTCGCCAGTCGTTTGCTCAGATGGCAACATCACTGCCTCCAATTTACCGATTTCTACATACACAATACCTTTTTCGATTCGTTTAATAATCCCGGTTAAAACTTCATCCTGTCGTTTGAGGTAATCGTCGTAGATGATATTGCGCTCTGCTTCTTTAATCCGCTGGATGATCAATTGCTTGGCATTCTGGGCCGCAATTCGGCCGAAATCCCGGGGTCGGACTTCTTTTCTGAAAAAATCGCCGACTTCGTAATTACTGTCAACTTCCCGGGCTTTTTCAAGCGAAATCTGACTGTGATCATTTTCCGGAACCTCGACAATTTCTTTTAATGCAAAGACTTGAATATCGCCATTTTCACGGTCAATGCTGATCTCAACATTGTGTGCATTGCCATAATTCTTTTTATATGCGGTGGTAATTGCAGCCTCAATTGCTTGAATTAATTCTTCTTTATCAATTGATTTTTCTTCTTGAATTACATCCAGAGCGCGTATAAACTCCTGATTCATATTGGTTTTCTCCGCCTTCCGTATTATTCAGCTGATGGAAGAGGTTTAAAATTCAACTCATCCAACCGATTTGCTTTTGCAATTTTACTGTTCTCCAGTGTCAGCAGTTCACCTGTTTCCAATTCAAGGGTTAGTTCATCGGTAGTATATGATTTTAATACCCCCTCGATATCTTTTTTCCCATCCATCGGTGCGAAAAGATGAACTGCTATTTTTTTATCAAGATTTGACAGGAAATGTTTTTCTTTTTTCAACGGACGATCCATTCCGGGTGATGATACTTCGAGAAAATAACTTTGTTCGATGGGATCCTGCTCGTCAAGCATTTCACTGACTGGTCGGCTGACTTTTTCGCAATCTTCCAAAGAAATGCCATTTTCCGAATCGATAAACAGGGTCAGATACCAGTCCTTTCCTTTTTTTTCAAAGGTCAGATCGGTTAGTTCATACCCCAGTGATTCGACCACTGGAGCAGCTAATTCTTCTAATAAGAACTCTTTCGATACTTTTTTCATACTTATTCCTTTTATTTTATTATTTATCTAAAAATCTGGGTTGTATTTTTCACAGTAGCCATCACTTTGATACCGACTTGAAAAATCAGCACCACCCGTCTAACGGGTGGTTTGCTCTGAGGCTATAAGCCTCTGTTACCGGCCGGCGCCTCAAGACGCTGGCCTTCACTTCGTTCAGGCTCTATGGCCTTTGCCACTTTTGCTTGCCCCTAAAGGAGCTTTCGTATTACCAGCTATCCCCTAAAGGGGTCTTCGTATTCCTTCACACTCAATTTATCCAATGCTATATCATGTTTTTCTTGTTCTTCGATGTATTTCCGTATGGTTGCTTCATTTAACCCAACTGTACTAACATAATATCCTTCCGCCCAGAAATGTCTGTTTCCGAACTTATATTTCAAATTTGCATGTTTGTCAAATATCATCAATGCGCTTTTTCCTTTGAGATATCCCATAAATTGAGAAACACTTATTTTGGGCGGAATGCTCACCAGCATATGCACATGGTCCGGCATCAGATGCCCTTCAATAATTTCTACTCCCTTGTATTTACACAATTGCCTTAATATTTCACCAATACTTTCCCGGTATTGATTATAAATTATTTTTCGTCTATACTTAGATGTAAATACAATATGATATTTGCACATCCATTTTGTATGGGATAAACTATTTGTCTTATTTGCCATTAAATCACCTTTCCTTACTTTTGATAGAGCCTGAACATCTCTATCTTACATGGAAAGGTGATTTTTGGGTATAACCCTTTTGCCCACCACCCGCATAGCAGGTGGTTTATTATTTCGCACGTTTTGCGTGCTCAACAGACTAAAGTCTAAAATAGTTAAGAGTGGGTCTCCCCACTCTTAATGAAATACTATATAATTGAATGAACAATTAAATAAATCATATCCCGATAAAACCATTAAACCTCTAAAATTTCCGCTTCTTTTTCTTTTAGAATGGCATCAATGTTTTTAATCTCTTCGTCCGTTACCTTCTGAATTTCTTTTTCACCTTGCTTTAAATCATCTTCGGTGATCAGACCTTCTTTTTGTCCATCTTTAAGATCCTGAATGGCATGACGACGAATGTTTCGCATAGCAACCTTGCATTCTTCTCCGTACTTTTTAACCAGTTTGACCAGCTCTTTACGGCGTTCCTCGGTTAACTGGGGAATCAGTAAACGGATAATTTTACCGTCATTAGAGGGATTAAAACCCAGGTCAGATTTTAAAATACCCTTTTCGATGGCCGGAATAGCGGTTGCATCATAAGGGCTTACAACGATCATGCGTGGCTCAGGAGTACTGATGTTTGCCAATTGATTCAAACTTGTCGGTGATCCATAATAATCCACCATGACCTTGTCAAGAATTCGGGGATTGGCTCGACCAGCCCGGAGACTTCCCAAACTTTCATTAAGGTTTTTAAGGGCTTTATCCATTTTTTCATTTGCTGTGGCTTTGATCTCATTAACCATCTTCTATACCTCCTGAATAATTGTTCCGATTTTTTCGCCCATAATTGCACGTAAAATATTTTTCGGTTCATTTAAACCAAACACTAGAATAGGGATGTGATTATCCATACATAATGAGGTTGCGGTTGAATCCATGACCTTCAGGCCTTGATTCAGTACATCTATGTATGATAATTCAGAATAGCGGACTGCATCCGGGTTAACCAGGGGATCTGAATCGTACACCGCATCAATGCTTTTTGCCAAGAGGATAATTTCAGCATCAATTTCTGCTGCTCGCAGGGCAGCCGTTGTATCGGTCGTGAAAAAGGGATTTCCGGTACCGCAGGCAAAAATAACAACCCGTCTTTTTTCGAGATGTCGAACGGCTTTTCTGCGGATATAGGGCTCGGCAATTTGTTTCATTTCAATTGCAGTTTGAACCCGGACGGGCACGTCCATTTCTTCCAGAACATCCTGTAAACCGAGGGCATTGATGCAGGTGGCAAGCATTCCCATGTAGTCGGCGGTTGATTTATCCATCCCTTCGCCGCTTCGTCCCCGCCAGAAATTACCACCGCCGACAACAATGGCTATTTCAACACCCAATTCAAAAACCTCTTTGATCTGGCTGCAGATAGCTTGTACCGTCGGCGTATCAATACCATGGCTGGTTGTACCGGCTAATGCTTCTCCACTTAATTTTATGATGACACGTTTGTATTTCGGTTCCAATAAAACTCCCCCTTTCATTTTCTTTATTATATCGTAATGTGAAATAATTTACAATCGAATCAACGGTAAAAAAAGAACACGAATGTGTTCTTTTTCAGCGTTTATGCGTTTAATTGCTTCGCTACTTCTTCGGCAAAGTTTTCTTCTTTTTTCTCTAAACCTTCACCCATCTGGAAGCGGGCAAAGCGTCGGATTTTGACATTTTCGCCGATGGTCATAATTTGCTCTTTAACCAGATCTTCAATAGTCAGATCGGGATTCTTAACAAAAGGTTGTTCCAACAGACAAATTTCTTTATAATATTTGCTGACACGGCCTTCAACCATTTTATCAACGATTTTTTCTGGTTTGCCTTCATTGAGCGCCTGAGCTCGAAGAATTTCTTTTTCTTTTTCAATTTCTTCCATTGGCACTTCTTCTTTGGTTACATATAAAGGATTGGCAGCAGCAATGTGCATTGCCACGTCTTTAACAAAATTTTTAAATCCTTCATTTTTAGCAACGAAATCAGTTTCGCAGTTAATTTCGACGAGTACGCCAATTTTTCCACCCATATGGATATACGCTTCAACGATTCCTTCAGCGGCAACACGGCCAGCTTTTTTATTGGTAGCAGCCAGTCCTTTTTCCCGCAGATAAACCATTGCGTCTTCGATATTTCCGTCTGTTTCAACAAGCGCTTTTTTGCAGTCCATCATTCCGGCACCACTTTTAGCGCGTAATTCTTTTACTAATTTTGCGTCCACTTTTCTCCTCCTGATCGTAATTATAAACTATTCTGCTTCAGTAACTTCTGCAGCTTCTTCGACTTCGTCAACGTCGCTGACAACTTCTTCGACGACAGCTACTGGTGCTACTTCAATTTCTTCTTCGACTTGTTCGCCCTGACGTCCTTCAATAATCGCATCAGAAATAACTGAAAGAATCAAAGCAACCGCACGAATCGCATCGTCATTACCAGGAATGATATAGTCAATTTCATCAGGATCGCAGTTTGTATCTACGATACCGATAATTGGAATACCCAGTTTTTTAGCTTCAGCAATGGCAATTCTTTCTTTCTTTGTATCGATAACAAAAATTGCACCCGGAACACCCTTCATATCTTTGATGCCGCCCAGGAATTTTTGTAATTTTTCACGCTGACGTTTCAGCTGAATAACTTCTTTTTTAGGCAGAAGATCAAAGGTACCATCTTCTTCCATTTGTTCCAATTCATTTAATCGTTCAATTCGTTTGCTGATGGTACCGAAGTTTGTTAAGGTTCCACCTAACCAACGATGATTCACGCAATAGCTGCCGCTACGTTTTGCTTCTCGTTCGATGCTTGTCTGAGCTTGTTTTTTGGTTCCGACAAACAGAATTTCTTCGCCGTTTTCAGCCAGTTCTTTGACAAACGCATACGCTTTTTCAATTCGTTTCACAGTTTGTTGTAAATCAATGATGTAAATACCATTTCTTTCTGTGAAAATATATGGAGCCATTTTTGGATTCCATCGTCGTGTCTGGTGCCCGAAATGCACCCCTGCTTCTAATAATTGTTTCATTGAAACACATGCCATAATTCATTCCTCCTTGGTTTTTCCTCCATTCTCATCAATCAAGAACATCGACCAGCAAACCGGCACCTGATGTCTTTCAGAGAATGTGTGTAATACATACCGATATATATTAACATAGCGTTGCTGTTAATACAAGTTATTTTTTTATTTAGAGTAAATATTTTTGATAATTATCCCGCTTTTCAGAGATATTAAAGACCCGTTCCACGTAATTCATATCAATGACAAAATCGTCCTGTTCGTAATCGGACGCATAAAAGGATATTTCTTCCAGTAATTTTTCCATTACGGTGTGCAGCCGCCGGGCCCCGATGTTTTCGTCTTCTTCATTTTGAAGATAAGCAATTTTAGCAAGATACCGGACTGCTTCGTCCTCAAAAATCAGATTGACATCCTCGGTTCGGATCAGCTGCTGATATTGCTTAATGACCGAGTTTTCAGTATGGGTCAGAATCTGAATAAAGTCTTCTTCAGTCAAACTGTCCAGCTGGACACTGATCGGGAAACGACCCTGGAGCTCGGGAATCATGTCAGAAATTTTTGACACATGAAAGGCCCCGGCTCCAATAAAGAGAATAAAATCGGTTTTGATCGGACCATATTTGGTGTTAACCGTGCTGCCTTCAACAATTGGCAGGATATCCCGTTGAACCCCTTCCCGGGACACATCGGGTCCGTGGTTGTTGCCGTTACCGATAATTTTGTCAATTTCGTCGATAAAGATAATGCCATTCTGTTCGGCATCCTTGACACCCTGTTCGTTGACCTGATCCATGTCAATTAACTTTTGGGCTTCCTGATTGATCAGGATTTTCCGAGCCTCAGAGATTTTGACATTTTTCTTTTTTTTCTTTTGAGGCAAAAAGTCACCAAGAATATCATTCATATTGAATGACATACTATCGCTGTTCATTCCCTGCATAATACCAATAGTTTTAGAACCGTCGTCATCCACTTCAATTTCAATCATCTGGTCTTCCAGCCGACCAGCGGCCAAATCCTTTGATAGCGCTTCCCGTTTTTCTTTTTTGGTCTGCTCTTTTTCGGCATCTCCTTCGAGTTCCGATAGTGTTGGGGTTGTCGGCGGGGATGGTTTGATAAAAATGTCAAAGGGGGTTTTTAGGGTTTCTTTGACTTTTTTTGAAGGTACCAGAATATCCAGAATAATTTTATTGGCATTTATTTCGGCTTCGGCATAAACTTCTTTCATTTTTTCCTGTTGAACGTTTCGGATGGCTGTATTGACCAGATCCCGAACCATCGACTCAACATCCCTGCCAACATAACCGACTTCGGTAAATTTAGTTGCCTCAACCTTGATAAATGGTGCTTTCACCAGCTTCGCCATTCGTCGGGCTATCTCGGTCTTCCCGACCCCGGTTGGTCCAATCAAGATGATGTTTTTAGGCGTGAACTCATCGATCAGATCGGCTGGTAACAACGACCGTCGATAGCGATTGCGAATCGCCACAGCCACAGCTTTTTTTGCCGCTTCCTGACCAATGATATAACGGTTTAGTTCGGTAACGATTTTTTTTGGTGTTAGTTCTTTCATTAGCATTCTTCCGTTTCTATAATACTTCAACAGAAATATTATTGTTGGTAAAGACACATATTTCTGAAGCAATCTTTAATGATTCGTAGACCATTTCTTCGGCACTGAGGTTTGAATGACTTTTTAAAGCCCGGGCTGCGGCAAGTGCATAGGATCCACCGGAACCAATGGCCGCCACATCATCATCCGGTTCAATGACTTCGCCGTTCCCTGATAAGACCAGGGTCTCGGCTTCGTCCATGACAATCAGCAGGGCTTCAAGTTTCCTGAGAATCTTATCTGAGCGCCACTCCTTGGCCAATTCCACTGCGGAACGTTTTAAATTACCGTTATACTGTTCAACCTTGTGCTCGAATTTTTCGCACAGGGTAAAGGCATCGGCAACCGATCCGGCAAACCCCACCAGGATTTTATCATGATAGATTCGTCTGATTTTAGTGGCTTTGTTTTTCATGATTGTTTTTTCGCCCATGGTTACCTGACCATCTCCAGCTATGGCGACTTGACCGTTATGACGGATTCCTACGATGGTTGTTGCATGAAACATAGTTATTCTCGCTTTCTTAACACTTGTACTTTAATTTACTCGGCCGTTGGTGCTTTATAGCCGCAATCTTTTTTATCGCAATAGATCGATTTGCGTTTTCCCAGGCCTTTTTGAAACAGGGTTGATCCGCAGACCGGACATTTTTCAGGAATCGGCAAGTCCCAGTTCATATAGTCACAATCCGGGTAATTGTTACAGGAATAAAAGGTTCGTCCGGTTTTTGAGGTTCGCTTAACAATATCGCCACCACAAACTGAACAGATCCCTCCGGTTTTTTCAAAATAGGGTTTGGTATTTTTACAGTCCGGAAAGCCGGGGCAGGCCAGAAAGCGGCCATATTTTCCTTTTTTAATGACCATGCGGCGGCCGCACAATTCGCAATCGACATCCGATTCGGGATCAGCGATGGTTACTGATTCAGCCTTTTCCTGGGCATTGGTCAGTTCTTTTTCAAAACCCTGATAAAAGTTTTTAAGCAATTCAACCCAGTCAGTTTGGCCATCAGAAACGGCATCAAGACGATCTTCCATTTCGGCGGTAAAGGAAATATTTACCACATCACTGAAATATTCTTTCATCAGATGGGTTACCGTGACACCAAGTTCGGTCGGCTTGAAATGTTTGTCTTCCACTTCCACATAGTCACGATTTTTAATGGTTGCAATAGTCGGTGCATAGGTACTGGGTCGACCGATGCCCTTTTCTTCAAGGATTTTAACCAATGAGGCCTCGGTGTAGCGGGCCGGAGGCTTGGTGAATTTCTGCTCTTTCGTTGTTTTAAGCCGTTCCAGGTCATCGCCGATGGCCAGTTCCGGCAAGATGCTGTCATCATTTTTACCAGCCCCTTTGCCAACCCGGGTAAAGCCATCAAACTTTTGGGTTTCGCCTTTGGTTTTAAAAATCAGATTGCTGCAGGCTACATCCACATCGGTAACGAAATACTGGGCATCAGCCATCTGACTGCAGAGCAGTCGTTCCCAGATCAGCTTGTACAGACGATACTGGTCCGGCTCCAGTGAATTGCGGGCCTCTTCAGGCGTTAGCATGACTGATGACGGACGAATGGCTTCGTGGGCATCCTGGACATTTTTCTTCTTTCCGGCTTTTTTCTCAGTGCCCAGATAATCATCGCCAAAATGTTCTGTTATATATTCCTTGCTCTCAGCAACCGCTTCGTCAGCAATCCGGGTTGAGTCGGTTCTTAAGTAGGTGATCAAACCGGTCAGCCCACTGCCCTTAATATCAACCCCTTCGTAGAGCTGCTGGGCCAGACGCATGGTGCGTTGAGTGGTGAAGCCCAGAACCTTATACGCTTCCTGCTGGAGGGTACTGGTGGTAAAGGGGAGCGGTGGTTTTTGATAACGAATCCGCTTTTTAACATTTTCAACGACAATGGGATGGGCGTTTACTACCTTTTCCAGCCGAATGGCCTCTTCGGCGTTGGTAATGGTTTTCTTTTTGCCATCTTCCGAATAAAATTTGGAGATGAAGGTTTTTTCGTCATCGGCTTTTTTTAAAAGCAGCTCCAGGTTCCAATACTCTTCGGGAATAAAGGCGGCAATCTCCTCTTCCCGATCGACAATAATTCTGGTGACAACGGATTGAACCCGACCACCACTAAGCCCCTTCTTTACTTTTTTCCACAAAAAAGGACTCAGTGAATACCCAACCAGTCGATCCAGAATCCGCCGGGCCTGTTGTGAATTGACTAAATCGATATCGATTATGCGTTTATTTTCAATGGCCGCATTGACAGCTTTTTTGGTAATTTCATGGAACTCAATCCGGCATTTGGTTGCTAAATCGATTTCCAGAAAATTTGCCATATGCCAGGAAATCGCTTCTCCTTCCCGGTCAGGGTCAGTGGCCAGATAGACCTGATCGGCTTTTTTTGCAGCATTTTTCAGTTTTTTCAGTAATTCCGCTTTGCCCCGGATTTTTATATAGTCCGGTTTAAAATCTTCTTCTATATTAATACCAATTCGGCTTTTGGGCAGATCAATTACGTGTCCCATCGTCGCTTCAACTTCGTAGCCTTTTGGTAAATACTTCTTAATCGTTTTTGCTTTTGCCGGCGATTCAACGATAACCAAGGTTTTACTCATTGAATACCTCCTTCTCTCTTAATAGTAACGACGCTTTTCTCTTAAAATAGCAACATTATAGCAAATCTTTCCACAAAATACAAACTTATGCAGTCGAATATAACGCATTGTCCTTAAATTAACAGGATATTTCCGTATTTAATTTGAATGATCTCTGCTATTTCCATCATCGTCAGCAGACTATTTACCTGATTGATGGGTAATCCGGAGCCTGCCACCAACTCATCAATGGTGCGATAACCCTTTTTAATCAGATCAAAGAGTAGCCGTTCATTCGGATTGGTCAGTTTTAACTCAGTCTGTTTGTTATAAACGTCTGCCTTTGCTTCCGTGTGATCCGTCCATTGATCGAATAAAACATAATCCTCTAAAATATCACGGGGATCGGTAACAAGTTTTGCACCTTCTTTTAGTAATTGGTTTCCACCAGCCCAGTTGCAAGTGCCAATATCCCCGGGGATTACATAAACATTCTTGCCCTGTTCCAAGGCATGGTTGACCGTGATCAGTGATCCGCTTTTTTTACGGGCTTCTATCACCAGAACACCCTGGGAAAGCCCACTGATTAATCGATTTCGTTGTGGAAAGTGATATGGCAGGGGTTTATCACCCAAATTAAATTCACTGAGCAGCAGACCTTTTTGGGCCATCAAATCAAAAATCTTTTGATTGACCCGGGGATAGCAGATGTCAATACCGGTTCCTAAAACGCCAATCGTGCTCCCCAGTTCATTGATACTGCCCCAGTGACTCTTGCCGTCAATGCCATCAGCTAAGCCGCTGACAATAGTAATCCCCACTGAAGATAGAGATTGTGAAAATAACTTGGCGTGTTTTTCGCCAGCTACCGTGGGGTTGCGGGAACCGATTATGGCAATCGATAGTGGTGCCTGAAGCAGTGATAAATCACCTTTGGCATAAAGAGCCAATGGCGGCGTGTAAAGATTTAAGAGCGACTCCGGAAACTGGGGGTCATGACGCAGAAGCAGTGTAATTTTATTTTTTTCCAAATATGATAAATCCTGAGTTGCCTGCACCAGCGATCGAGACTGGAAAAAATAATTAACTGTCTTTTCATCAATGATCTTCGTCATCAAAAGGGTTTCGGGACTTAATGAATAAATCACACAGGGAGATAAAAATTGTTCGATCAGCATATTTTTTTGTTTGAGGGAAATTTTTTTTAGCCGCATAAACCATAGCCAATAAATTAAATCTTTCACCGTTTTCTTGTCCCCTTTGCATTTCGGATCACGTAGTGTATCATCATTATAATGGCAAAGAAAAGCCTTGGCAATCAAAAAGACCCGGCGCTGGTATCAAATCTCAGCGCCGGGCATTTTTTTATTATAATTATTCAATGACTTTTAATTCGGTATTAATATTCTGCGTAACATCCTGTCCAAACCATTTCATGGACAGCTCGGTTAATTTTCCATTTTCCCGTAGAGTATCCAGAGCCGTATTTAACTGTTCATTGAAGGCTGTGTCAGCTTTTCTGACGGTGATGCCGATGGGTTCATTTGACAAGACATCAGATGAAATTGCGTAGACATCCGGTTTTAGTGTGGTATAGAATTGAGCAACACTGATATCCGTCATAATGTTATCAATTTGCTTTCCTTCCAGTGCGGCGAAGGCGTCAAGCATGGCATCATATTTATTCACAGTATATTCAACGTTTTCCTGGGTTTTTAAAGCCTCCGCAGCATAATCAGCGGTGGTTTCGATTTGAACGCCGACTGTTTTTCCAGCCAGATCCTTTGGTGTTTTTGCCGGAGTCGCATCTTTACGAGAGACAATAACAATCCCATTGGCAAGGTATGGATCTGTCATATTAAAACCGCTTAGCCGTTCTTCCGTAATGCTGGTTCCCGATAAAACAATATCATACTGGTTGGCATTCAGACCATTAAAAATGCCGTCCCAAGCTGTTGGCACCCATTTAATCTCAACTCCGAGCTCATCTGCCAGGGCCTGACCCAGGTCGATATCAAATCCGACCAGTTCATTGTTTTCATCCCGGAATTCCAGTGGCAGATACATGTCATTGGTTCCGGCGGTTAACACGCCATCGGCCAGCGGATCTACGTTACTGGTCGATTTACTGCCACAGCCAGTCAACAACAAGGCAGCTCCTAATACAATTGCTACTAATGCATAACTTTTTCTTTTCATTTTTTCCTCCTACGGTATAAGTTTCATCTTTCATTATATTTGGCCATGCATAAAAATTCAAGTTATATTTCCCGAAATTAAATAAACAGCTGAAATTTGCTATTGCATTTCAGCTGTTTGTTGGGTGCGCCCGGCATGGGCGCAATCTAACGGGTGAAAGTCCCGAGCACGGGTAGATAGTGCCAAGTGCATAGCTTAAGGCAAGGGTGTCCCCGGCGACGGGGAATCTGAAGGAAGCCGGCGGCAAACTTCCGGTCTGACGAACAGAAATCACATCAGGCACCATCAAATGGGTAAG